>JAYVND010000129.1:0-19670 GCA_043758635.1 Bdellovibrionales bacterium | reverse complement strand
GTGAAGCTCGGCCTCCACGTGCGGAAGGTGCAAAAGGCGAAGGTCGCGGACCTCGCCCACCTCGCGACGGGGCTCGCGATGGGGCCCGCATTGAAGGCGGACGCGGACCACGTGGTGACCGCCCTGCGCAGGCAGGCAGCCGACCGGGTCAACCGGGAGCTCCTGGTGAAGCGCGCCCACTTCGTGAAGGTGGACGCCGTGAAGCACGCGCTCCACGCGGAGCAAATGCCGAAAAAGGTCCGCGCACTCCAGGTGGAAGCAATGGTTCACGTCCGCAAGTGCGCGGCGCCAATGCAAATGGCAACGGCTCACGTCCAAATGCACGCGGTGCGGGCGGCAAGGGCGGTGGGCCCACTCCGAATTCTCCTTCGCTCGGCAAGAAGGTTTCGGGATTTTTCAAACGGCTTTTTGGCGGTTGATCGCCTCTGGCGGCACGCTGGTTGATCGCCTGATCAGTAGGGGATGAGAGCCATTGGCGCTCTCATCTTTAAAAATATGAGTTTAAAAAGGCGGGCTTCGGTCCGCCTTTTTTGTTTCGAAATTAAATTTGTCTCCATTTTACCGAGACGAAAACTAAGAGCAGTATTGGGTGCACCGGTCGTTTATACCTTAGCCTTGAATAAAGCCGAGTTGACGCAAAATCAAACCACCACTCGAAGTTCGCGAAGTAGAAGCTCAGTCATCAATCGTTATTCACCGGTCAACTGAATGTGCTGCTTTAGCTCACCCACTTTAAATTCAAGATCCGCGCGGCGCACTTGGGTTTGGCGAATTTGGCAAAGCTGAGCGGCGGCGCCTGACGCCTCGCCAGGTCCATCGGCAGATGCATCGTACTTGCAATCCGAATCTCGCAACTTGATCCACGCAAGCTGAGCAGTGCGGACAGCGTCGAATCTCGCCGGCTCTTTCGCCTTCAAAAGATTCGTGAGAACGCTGTACACGTCATTTAGCTTTTGGTCTTCATCATTGTAGGTGTCATTGAGGCAAGAAAAGATGTCACTCGTATTGTCTTTTGCCATACATCGATTGATGCCGAGCTTTTTATTTGAAGGTCGGCCAGCTGAGTTGTTGCCGGAGTTCGAGTTCGAATTTGAACTTGAATTCGAATTTGCAGCTGGAGCACGGTGTTCGATTTCATTAGACGAAGATGGTGCAGTCGCACGGTCGACCAAGCTTGTCGCGCAGCCAGCTAACGACAGAAATCCCACTAGAACTAGACCATTCAGTTTTCGCAATTTCATCGTTACCTCTTGATAGAAGGTTCGCAAATGCGAGCAGAATTCGCAACTTTCCTGTCTTGAGCTAGACGAAATCTCGCAGCTCATTTTTTCACCTCGCTGGGGTAACAGGCGGCTTTACCTGACTCAGTCCACATAATCGCGATACTTCCAAATGAAGCGCCCAAGCATACCGAGTGTGAAGATGACTGAAATGGCTAAACCGGTTCCATACCCTTCGCCCGGATGGTCTGAATAGTTCAAACCAAAATAAAGAATCATCACTTTACCAAATATGGTTGGACAGATGAAAGTGAAGACCAACGAACCGAGCTCCAGTTTCGGTGGAGATTTTGTAGGATGTTCTTCCACTTTCACCTCAAATCACTGCTATAAATTAAACTGGTGGGACCTACTGATTAAGCAGCTACTAAGCTTTTGTTGAATCTTCCCTCACGGAGCTGCTTTGTCTAAGGGCCAGAGCCTTCAATTCGTGATCTGAAATCTTAACTAAGAGGATCTTCGACCCGCTTCCGACAGCTCGTGCAAGCGAAGATCGACACGATATTTGTCTCAACCGGAATCTCGTTGGCATTTTCTTTCGACACGTGCGACCTTTCAGCAAGCGCGCTGAGGCTAGAACTGGGTGTCAGTGTAGAGGGTTTTCAAGGAGTTGGGAATGGGCGATTGGCATAGCTGGGGAATCGAAGTGATTGGTTGGACATCGACTGCGGCTTTTTTAATCTCGATTGTTCATCCCAATAGAAGCCGGCTCCATCAATTTGGAATCTTTACGGCGGTCACGACCACAATTTATGCTTACGCGCACGGTGCGACTGCAATCTGGGTCAAATGGGTGATCGCGTTTTTCTTCCATGGCTACATGATTTGGAAGCTGCGGAAGCAAGAAAAGCAAACGGCGCCAAATGGCGCCGCGCTCTAGACTATTTCGACTGGCTCTTCTCGCGTCGAAGCGAAGTTATTCCCAGCTAAATGTGCGGATGATCTGATTGCAGTCTTTGAGTGACTGTTTGAAATTTTTAATGTTGTCTCGGCATGTCATGATGACGGCATGTTTCTTTTTCATGAACACAACTTGGCGAAGCTGTTTACCAGTGTCGCGGTTGATAAGGTCAACTACATAACCTTTTTGTTTATTCTGCGCAAAAGTTTGCGAGCCGACAACGTCAAATCCGTATCGCGGATATTCTTTGCTCCAGCGATTTACATATTTATCGATAGGCATCTCTTTTTTCAGCTCGTCGACGCGGACCGAAAGCGAAGCTTTCGTTTTTGGATCTGCGTAAAGCGTCGCAACGTACTTATTGTTTTTGGGTGGCTCTGCATGTGCCCAACCTGATGTCCCCGAACTGATCTCGAATCCAAGTGGAGAGCGATAGAGGCCAAGTTGCGGTGATACAAGTTTTGAGCTTGCTGTAGCGGGCATTGGAGCCGCTTTCACCGCGCCGATGAAAGCGAAAGTGAATGAAAAGCAAGCGGCGAAAACGCGCAGCAAATTTTTAATATGAAAAACTGATTTTGTAGTCATACATTTAAGTTAAGAGGATCACGGCGATGCCGCAAGTCCGGCTTTTATCAAGGCTTACGTCGAGTTCGCTCAGATTGAGTTCCTAAAGTGCATGCGAATGCTAACGAACATCGTAAATGACAAAAACTGCTCGAGCGAGTTTAAAAGTCGCTTCGCAAATTAATTAGCGGGCAGACACGCATCACCCGGCTTGAAATCCATCAAATAAATTTGATTGGTTCCAGTTTGGTTACCGGTGAATAGGAGTTTGCTCCCGTCGGTGTTGAAGGATGGATAAAGTTCGTCGCCCGAGATGTCGGTCAGGCGTCTCAGGCATTTGCCCTCGCGATCGACGACGTAAAGGTCAAAATCTTTTCCGGCGCGATTTGAACTGAAAACAATCGTTTTGCTATCTGGCGACCACGCCGCGTGAAGATCCGCCGATTTTCCACTGGTGATCGCGAGTGCTTTTTTAACTGAACCTTCGGCCAGCATCACCTGCGAGGTTTTATAGCCGTTGCTAAAGCGGCTCCAGAGCACTGATTTCAAATCGGGCGAAAATCTACCGTACCGATCTGGCGATTCGCCATCAGTCAATCGATTGAGGCCGTGCGAGTTGTAAATGAAAAGATTCGGCACACCAAAGCGGTCAGACGTGAACAGCACGCGCTTTCCGCTGGAATCCGTCGACGGTTCTCCATCAAAACCAAGCGAAGTTGTGAGGCGTTCGATCTCGCGCCCGTCGAAACTTTCACGATAGATGTCACTGCTCGGAAGGTTGGTGATATCCATGTCTCTCGCGTCTTGTTTGCTTGAGCTTCTTGATTTTTTGGGGAGCGCTTCAGGCAAATAAGTTTTGAAAATATTTTGGACGTAGATGGCTTCTTCTTTGATTTCGTCAGTCGTCGACGCATAAATCAGGTGATTGCCATCGGGATAATAATTAGCACTTGAGACATCACCATCTTGGAATGTTATCCGTTTTTCGACCATGGTCGCCAGGTGTAGCTCGTAGGCTTGAGATTGCTTATGTGAGATTCGATTGCGGCTTACAAATAATATTTTTGTCCCGTCAGGTGAAAACACGGCGTCGCGGCTGTCGCCCTGACTGGTGACCTGCTGCGCGAATACGGGCAGCGACGTTTCATTTTTTGAACCAGTCGATTTTGAGTCTAGAGTTTTTCCAGTTGCATGGAAAACCTGAATCTGCGGGAGCGGTGCAGCGGTACTTGTTGCCGAAATGAATGTTGCAGAAGCATTCGGAGCTGAATTCGTAGCCGCCGACGATGTCGCGGCGCCAGATGGAGCGGAGACACTGGGCTTGACCGGTGTTGAATGACAACCGATGAGAGTCACCGATAACAAAATTGAGGCGGCGAAACTTTCGTTGACTCGCAAAAATTTGCGGAGAGTCTGACTACCAACGGAAACAACTTTTTCAGAATCTAGCACTGTCGAGCTCCCCGTATCCAAAACAAGATCTAATTTTTGCTCATTGCATTCTCGGCCGCACGAGATTTTATGCTGCTCGCAGCAGCGTCTAACGGATAAACTCACGAACGCAGTCGATCTTTCTACGACCGTGCACAGTCGAAACATCTACGACCGTGCACAGTCGAAACATCTACGACTGTGCACAGTCGATAGCTTTACGAATGAGCGAGGAAGGAACTTCACGCGAAAGTTTTTCCATCGAAATCCACCTTGCAGATTTCAGACCGGAGGTTTGACCCAATTTCATACCGGAGGTTTGAGCTCTGCGCGCGGACTTTTCTTTTCCTACGATCACAAAGATATCATGATGTGTGACCGCGCCACGGTAGTGATATGTTTTTGGTGCATCAATTAGTCGTTCGACGGAGCCAGGTAAAATTAGGTGCCCCTTCAAAAACGGGGCGTAATCATTTTCAACAAGTAACACTTCTCCGTTGCGCTCGACCACAGTCGGGCTCCATAGCCAAATTTCACGCGCGCGTCTTGGCTTTTTGCTCGGTAAATGTTCGATCGACCCCGTGTTGCGTGCGACGCAGTCTTTGACCCAAGGACATAGAAGACACGTTGGCGATTGCGGGGTGCAAACGGTTGCACCTAACTCCATCATTCCCTGATTCAGGTCGGCAGGCGCCGCGACTTGCGCCAAATGATCGGCGATCTCTTGCAGGGAACTGCGGCCTTGCGGCTTCCACCAGTCTGTTTTAATTCCGTAACGCCTTGAGAGAATTCGAATCACATTCCCATCGAGCACACCGGTCTTTTGATCGAAGGCGAGCGACGCAACGGCGCGTGCGGTGTAGGGACCGAAACCAGGAAGTTCAATGAGCTCTTCAAAAGTTTTTGGAAAACCTGTTTCGTGAAGAGAAATTGCTGAGCGGTGCAGGTTTCGCGCACGCGAATAGTAGCCGAGGCCGGCCCAGTTTTCGAGAACGTCTTCGACCGGCGCTTGTGCAAGCGCCGCGAGCTTCGGGAAGCGCTTCATAAAGCGTTCATAAAAAGGCACCACCGCGGCAACTGTCGTTTGTTGCAACATCACCTCAGAAATCCAAATCCGGTACGGATCTCGATTCATGCGCCACGGAAGTTCTCGTCGAACCGCGCGGTACCACGCGGTGAGAGTGTTTGCGTCTTTCGCATAAACTGCAGGACCGACAACTGATTCTCGTCGCAGAGATTTCCCGCTGATTTTCTTTGCAGCTTGGTTTTGCGACGGTAACTTTGAAGGACTGAGAGTCAGAGATTTTTTTGCCATTTCGCGGCGAGCCTATCGTCGGCTCGAGAGCTTGTCACTTGCGATTGCAAATGATGCGGTTCATGCGCCGTTTCGAGCCTCTGTGCGAGTATCTGTGCGAGTATCCATCAAGACATGAGTTCAAGCATCAGAGCGCTTCTGCGAGAGGATTCAAATTCGCGATCCGCAATTTGCCGCACCGTCTCTTGGGCGCCGCGGGTGAATCTCTCGTGGCCTCGGCTCATGGCTCCGCAGCTGCGTTAGCCATCAGCGATCAGCGATCAGCCATCGGCCAGAGTTGAGTACGACAGGATGGAAGTTTAGTTTTTCTGAAATCTCTTTCAATGCCAGTTCAATGCCACCAATGCCACCAATGTTGCAATCAGCTTCTCTCACAGCAACTGGAAAAGTCAGAAGCTTTCAGTCGCAGATGCTCACGACTGAAGATTGATGGCGAATATTACGGTTTGCGGAATCTGAATCACTTTTGGCATTGAAGCAGCATTCTTGAAACAGATCCGCAGTCTCATACAGGCCTCAAGTGCCCGCGCCCACCATCGTTTGCGCTTTTTTAAATGCTCCTTTGAGGTCAGACAAATCTTCACCCGCGCCTTGCGCAAAATCAGGCCGGCCGCCGCCTTTGCCCTTCAAAACTTGCGCGACTTCGCCCAAGATTTTTCCAGCACTCAGAGCTTTGGTGAGATCTTTCGTAACGCTAACAACAATGGGATGTTTCCCGTCGCTACCTTTGCCGACGATCACCACCACGCCGGCTTGAATCTTGTCTTTAATTCTATCAGAGACTTCGCTCAAGAGCGCACGATCTTCCATCTCGAGGTGGGCAGTTACAATTTTGCCGGCAATTCCACCAGCGGTAAACGGCAGCGCGGCTGCCGCGAGCGCATTCACATCAATCTGTGATCCTTTGAGCATTTTGATTTCACGCTCCAAAGTTTTCAACGCAGATTTCGACTGTTCAATCCATTCGCTGACCGTTGAAGCTTTACCCAATGCATCCGCGTTAAGGTACTGCATCCAACCGTCTTGAAAACCCGCGAGCGAACGAGCGTGCAGATTCTCTTCGGTGTTTTTCATCATGTACTGAATTGCGGTGTCGCCCGAAATAGCCTCCATTCGGCGAACGCCAGCCGAGACGCCACTTTCCGAAACAATTTTGAAAGCGCGAATCATCGCCGTGTTTGTCACGTGCGTCCCGCCGCAAAGTTCGGTTGAGAACGTCCCCATTTTCACAACGCGAACTTCGTCTCCGTACTTCTCGCCAAACAGCGCAAGCGCTCCCGATTCGATCGCCGTCTTTTGAGTCATGACAGCGACTTTTACTTCGGCTTGTTTACTGATCTCTTCATTCACGATCCTTTCGATTTGCGTGAGCTCGGACTGGCTGAGCGGTTTACTGTGCGAATAATCAAAGCGCAGCCGATCTGCATCGACCAAAGAGCCCGCTTGCGAGACGTGCGTTCCCAAAACTTGGCGAAGTGCTGCGTGAAGCAAATGAGTTGCCGAGTGATTGGCCGCACTTGCGCGACGTTTACTCGCCGTCACATGCGATGCAACGACGTCACCAACTGTCAAAGTGTCTTCGGTGATTCGCACATGATGTAAAAATACGTCATTCTGTTTAGTCGTATCAAAAACTTCAGCCACGCCTCCAGACGCGGTCACGAGAGTTCCGTGATCGCCCTGCTGACCGCCGCCTTCGCCGTAGAAGCAAGTCTTGTCGAGCGCCACAAAGCCCACTTCACCTTTGGTGAGGGAAGTTTTTGTCTCAGCACCGTTCGACATCAAGATAATGTGTCCAGTGTCCTGTGTGTGATCGTAGCCCGTGAAGACCGTCGGCCCTTTTTTGTCGTGAACTTGTTGGCTCAATGTAACAAGATGGGCTGCATCAGCCGAGATGGCTTTGAATTTTGATGAGGCTTTCGAATTTGCGCGTGCTTGCGACATTTTTGCTTCGAAGCCAGCTTCGTCGACTCCAAAACCTTTTTCTTCAGCCATCACGCGGGTCAAATCAACTGGAAATCCAAAAGTGTCGTAAAGCTTGAATGCAATCTCACCATCAATCATTTTTTGATTACGGCCAGCGAGTTTAGTGAGTTCGCCGTTTAGAATTTCGGTGCCTTGGTCAAGCGTCGTTAAAAAGCGTGTCACTTCATCATTGATGTTGGTGAGGATCGTTTCTTTTTTGCGTTTGAGCTCTGGATATGCGTCGCTCATTTCCTCGATGACTTTTGAAACCGTCATCGTGTAAAGCCCCGGATCGTCGCTCATCTTGCGCGCGTAACGAATCGCTCGGCGCATGATGCGCCGAAGAACATAGCCACGACCTTCGTTTGCGGGCATCACGCCATCGGCGATCAAGAACGCCGCCGCGCGAGAGTGATCGGCCAAAACACGCAGTGCTGCAAGCTCCTGCAAGAGCTGAACGCGGTCGCGGCCGCCCACAGTTTTCTCTCTCGAGAACATTGCCTTTTTTTCGTGCTTGATTAACTCATGCACATCGATCTTAACGGCCTTTGCCGCTTTCTCGATGATTGGCATAAACATGTCAGTGTTGAAATTGTTGTTTGTACCCTGCAGGACGGCCGCCCAACGTTCGAGCCCGCCGCCCGTATCAACCGATGGCTTAGGAAGTTTCGTACGACCTTCCGGCGATTCATTATATTGCATAAATACGTTGTTCCAGATCTCAACGTAGCGATCGCCGTCGCCGCCCATTTCAGTTGGGTGAGCGGGATCTTCATGCTCGGGGCCGTGATCATAAAAAATTTCGGAGCATGGTCCGCAGGGTCCGGTGTCACCCATGCGCCAGAAGTTATCTTTGTCGCCGAAGCGATAAATGCGATCTTTTGGAACGCCTTCTTGTTTGTGCCAGATGTCGGCGGCTTCGTCGTCGTCGTTATAAACAGTGACGAGAAGTTTGTCTTTCGGAATGCCCAATTCTTTTGTAAGCAAATCCCACGCGAAATGGATCGCGTCTTTTTTAAAGTAATCACCGAACGAAAAATTTCCTAGCATTTCAAAAAACGTGTGGTGACGTGCGGTGTGACCCACGTTTTCTAAATCGTTATGCTTGCCACCCGCGCGCACGCATTTTTGCGAAGTGACGGCGCGTGAGTAATCGCGAGTCTCAAGTCCCGTGAAGACATTTTTAAACTGGTTCATGCCGGCATTGGCAAAGAGAAGTGTCGCGTCGTTGTCGGGAACAAGACTCGAACTCGAGACTTCCGTGTGGCCATGTTTTTTAAAGTAGTCGATAAAGGTGCTGCGAATTTCGCGACTCTTCATACCTGCTTTTGGTCCAGCTTTATGGCCTGCGTTCGGGTCCGTCATGAAAACTCCTCAGTCGACAAGGGAAACACGTTTTTACCTGTTTTCGGGGTTCGCCGTCTAGGTGAAATCGGAATGTGATCCTGGCGAGAGCGCCGTCGACTGCATGCAGCAGGCTGCAGGCAGAAGATCATCGAGCCAAAAACTGCAAGCGAAAAAACATCGCGAATCAGTCTTCGCTCGACTGAGCTTTTTGCTCATCTTGCCAAATTCGCAAAGCACGGTTAATCGTGTCGCCGTCAAATCCGCGACTTGCGAGTGAGGCCTGCATTTTTTGAATTGTTCTGCTGCGCTCGAGGTAAACCGCGCGTTTTGCGTCGAATTCTAGTGATGCAGCACTTCGCGACTTTGAGGCACTCTTGTTGCCGCTTTTATTGCCAAAGCTTTGCGCTGCAGACTTCGCGGAAGTTTTAGCGGCCAATCTTTCGGCTTTGGTCGCAGCCTTTGTTAAAGAGCGTGCGGTGCTTCGCTCGCTTGCGCGACCAAACTGCTCGGCTTTGCTCGCGATAAACTCCATAGCTTTTTCGACTTCGGCATCGCGATCGGTTTCAACCTGTGGAAGCCCGCGTTTTTTTAAATACTGCGCGATGAAGCGATGGCCTTTTTTGCGGCGACCCAGTTCAAGCGAGAGGCGAAAGGCCATTTCTTCAGGCTGCATCATCCAGCCGTTTTCTTCGGCGAATTGAATCGCGCCCACGATCTCTTGCATTGAATAGTGGGGCGACATTTTCTGCTCGATCTCAAGGCGCGAGTGCGGTCGACGAGCGAGAATATCCATGACCTTGTCGCGTGCTTTGCGCTTGGGACGTCGACCTTCGAGCAACGATTCGGCTCCCGACCCGCTCGAATTTCGCATCGCATTTTGATCGAATGCAGGACGCGCGGGATCAATCGATTCGCCGCTCGCGCGACCATACCGACTGCGAGTTCTCGCGCTTGCTTCGTCTAGCGCTTGATTGCGGGCCAAACTTTCTCCAGCATCTTCTGAGCCGCCTTCCGAATACCGCCAAGGTGCCGAGCCTCCGCACCTATTGCCGCTTGTCGAGGTGGACTCGTCGACAGGATCATCACCCACTTGACGGTCACGCGAGAGAAATCTGCGGCGCCTCTGCGAACTTTGTCCGCCGCTACTTGCGTGGCCGATACCAAACCGTCCGCGCTGGGCGGGACAATACGGCTCTCGCTCAGATTTATCCGTAGAAAATGCAGAAACGGGCTTTGGCCGAGTGCCGATGGGGCCCGCATGCTCGCGCGTGTAGATCGCGGGCGGGTTCGAGGCATTGAAGTCGGCAGCCGAGATCACTTTGGTTTTTTTTACAGGAGCATGCGGATCGAAAGAAGAGGGCGTACCGTCTAGAAAGTCTTCACGACGCTCACACCAGCTGCTTTGGCGCTTACGTTTGCGACTGTCGGGAGGCACATCATCACTCATCATCGTCGGTATGTCTCCGGTCTTGGGCGGCAATTTCGAGACCGCCTCCCATGCCTTCCCACTCGCCTTGATTACGAGCGCGCATAGCTGCATTATCTGAGAACTGTTGACCACCGCTCTCGACACCCGAAAACTTCAGTTGGAAATCCTCAGGATTGGTCGAAAGGCGAATCGCCTCTTCATAGTCGATCATGTCCTTCGACAACAGGTCCATGATGCTTTGATCAAAGGTTTGCATCCCCGTCGAGTCTTTTGATTCGTCGATGATGTTTTCGAGGTCCTTTGTCTTCGACGCGTCTTCGATAGCCTCTTTGACGCGCTGAGTGCTTGTCATAATCTCAACTGCAGGAACAAAGCCAGTCTTGTCTTTCCGGCGCGCCAAACGCTGACTAATGACAGCTTTTAGGACACTGGCCAGTTGCCGACGGATCTGATCCTGCTGATGCGGCTCGAACACGCCCAAAATCCGGTTGATTGTCTCACGAGCGTCCAAAGTATGCAAAGTTGAGAGAACCAAGTGTCCGGTTTCGGCCGCGGTCAACGCAATTTCGATCGTCTCTTTGTCGCGCATCTCTCCGATCAAAATGACGTCGGGGTCTTGGCGCATGGCCGCGCGGAGTGCTGCCGAGAAGCTCGTGGTGTCGAGTCCCAATTCGCGCTGCGAAACGATGCTCTTGCGGTCGCGAATTAAAAACTCAATCGGATCTTCGATGGTCAAAATATGCGTGTTTTGAGTTTGATTGATTTGATCGATCATCGCGGCGAGCGTCGAAGATTTTCCGGAGCCGGTGATACCCGTGACCAAAATCAAACCGCGCTCGAATTCGGTGATTTTTTTAACAATTGGCGGAAGGCCAAGCTCGTCGAGATTCGGAACGTTAAACGGAATATTACGAATCACCATGCGAATCGAGCCGCGCTGACGGAAAATATTCACGCGGAAACGGCCGACTCCCGAAACACCATAACCAACATCGACCTCTTTATTTTTTGCAAACGAGATGCGCTGCTCAGAATCAAGCATGCTCATTGCCATGTCTTCAACTTGTTCGGTCGTGAGTTGCGGTAGACCCGCCTGGAGAGGGCGCAATTTTCCGTGCTTGCGAATGACCGGCACAAGGCCTGCTTTGATGTGCACGTCACTCGCGCTTTTCTTCAATGCGGCGGCTAAAATATCATTCAGCTTCATTCAGTGATCCCGATCGCCCAGAAAATTGCGGGGCAGTTTGGACGTGAGCGGTTAGCTAAGTCCTCAATTAGTTTAGGAAGGCTCGAGAAAACTGTCGAGACCTGCTCGGTTGGAAGCTTATCTACCGCATGAGAACTGGTCCTTCTGCATGCGGATGGATTCGCCTATTTCTCGCAGACGCGCGGCGCTTGACTTGTGCCCGCACGGTGCCTGCTGAAGACCTCGCAATCTTCATAAGATTTCATGATGCTGGGATCATCACGTCCTTAGCCTTGCGTTTTGACTTTCATTCTACAACCAGGCAGTTTTGGGAGTAGCGAAGGTGAAGAACCAACCCAAAGGCTGTGTTGGTCTTTTATGAATTGCGGCGCAGCTTAAAGATTTTTACGCATGCTTGGAGACCGGTGAAAAAAAATATTTACAACTCAGATGGCGATGAGCGTTCCACGCGGAAAACCACAGGAGATTCGGATCCGTTGTCGAGTGATTTCACTCCCGCATTGACCGGGATGAAAAAGCCGCTGCGAAATCATCTCATTGAGATGTTGGCGACCGGATTTTATTTTGGAAGAATGCCGTTTATGCCAGGCACGTGGGGAACGTTGTGGGGAATTCCGCTCGTGCTGGTTGTTTTCCACACCGGACCTCTCGTTTACATGGGCATCACCCTAATCTTTTTGCTCGTATCGATTTTCATCGCCGAAGCTTACGAGAAAATTTATCACTCGCATGATCCCAAAGAGATTGTGATCGATGAAATTGTTGGTTTTGCAATCACGATGACCTGGCTTCCGATGACATGGCAATCTTTGCTTGCGGGTTTCATCGTGTTTCGATTCTTCGATATCGTAAAGCCGTTTCCGATTAGTTACATTGATCGCAAAGTCGAGGGGGGCCTCGGCACGGTGCTCGACGATGCGGTGGCCGGGCTTTTCGCCAACATCATTTTGCAAATTGTCTTCACGCGAACCGACTGGTTAGGGATGCAACTGCATGTCCCTGGTTGATGCGAGCTCTCATTCCGCGGGTGCAAGTTCAGGTGCAAGTACGGTCCTGAATACGACGAGCGCAGCCGAGAAACTCTCTTCTCGCGAAGTTGAGCTCAATGCGTTGTCGGACGAAGAATTGGTGCAAGCGGCAGCCGCTGAGTTGCGCCGTCGTGGTGCGCACACAATTGGTTTTGCCGAGAGCTGCACAGGCGGACTTCTTTCTGCAACGTTTGCGGCGGTGGCCGGTGTTTCTGATGTTTTTCTCGGATCCGTTGTGACTTATTCAAATTTAGTAAAGGAGCAAATGCTTCGCGTATCGCCAAGTTTACTTCGCACAGTTGGTGCAGTGAGCACGCAAGTGGCGGTCGAGATGGCCGATGGCGCGAGGCGCGTGATCGGCTCGACGTGGGCAATTGGAGTCACCGGAATCGCCGGTCCGGGAGGCGCAACGCCGGATAAACCTTTGGGCACTGTGTGCTTTGCTTGGGTTGGTCCCGGGTTTGATAGATCTGAGCGCATGCAGTTTGAAGGCTCGCGCGTCGAGATTCAAAAAAAGTCCGTTCGTTATGCGTTGGTTGTTTTGGTTTATCAGTTGGAAGGTGCGGTCTGACGAGATCGTTTTGTTTCGAATTTTCTGAATCAACAATCGAATCTGATTTGCGCAGTTATTAAATCCGTTGGCTAAACTCTTGGCTCATGAGTTTGATCTTTGTCGCAGTGATTTCGATCCCTGTTCGATTTCAATTCGATGTCTGTTTGCTGTCCTGGGACGGGCTGCTAAACGGGCCAACTGAATGGAATTGAACAGGCCAATAACGCGCAATGCTGCGGGCTCATTCTGAAAGCTTTTTCGGCGACGCGTCGAGTTCTTTCTCACTGCTGTCTTGAATATACGCTTAGGTAAAGGCAAACAAGAGGTCTAGAATTTCGTCCGAAAACGGAACTTTGAGACAAAGCTATTGACGGCAATTTACACGTAACTTACACATCAAATGTACCAAGCGATCTGACTCGATCTTCGAGCTCGGGTTGCAGCAATGGATGCATATCGAAACGCTGAGCTTTAGAGAGTTCTAAAGGGATATCGAAAGGGAATTTTTATGTCGACTCGTATGAATGACAAAGCCTCTGGAAAAATGGACGCAAAATCAGAAGCAAAAGCAGAGGCCGTAAAAGGCGAAAAAGCGAAGGCCTTGGAGCTCGCACTTTCTTCAATCGAAAAGCAGTTTGGAAAAGGTTCGATCATGCGCCTCGGTGCGAATGAGCATTTGCACGGTGAAATTCAGGCGATCAGCACTGGCGCTTTGAGCTTGGATATCGCGCTTGGAATTGGTGGCCTTCCTAAGGGTCGTATCGTCGAAATTTATGGCCCAGAGAGTTCGGGTAAAACCACTCTCGCCCTAACAACCATTGCTCAGGCACAAAAAACGGGTGGCATTGTGGCCTTCGTTGATGCAGAGCATGCACTCGATGTTGGTTACGCTCGCAAACTGGGTGTGAACACCGAAGATCTCTTGATTTCGCAGCCCGACACGGGCGAGCAAGCTCTCGAAATTGTCGAAACACTGGTTCGCTCGGGCGCAATCGACGTATTGGTTGTCGATTCCGTCGCGGCGTTGACTCCACGGGCAGAGATCGAAGGCGACATGGGTGATAGCCATATGGGTCTTCAAGCTCGTTTGATGTCACAGGCGCTTCGTAAACTCACAGCGGCAATCAGCCGTAGCAATTGCTTGGTGATTTTCATCAACCAGATCCGGATGAAGATCGGCGTGATGTTTGGAAACCCAGAGACAACGACTGGTGGAAACGCATTGAAGTTCTATGCCAGCGTTCGTTTGGATGTCCGTCGTATTGGCGCCATCAAAAACGGGGAAGACATCGTTGGAAATCGCACAGCTGTTAAGGTCGTAAAAAACAAAGTGGCACCACCATTCGGTAAAGTTGAATTCGACTTGATGTACGGCGAAGGTATTTCGTTCGAGGGCGACTTGATCGATCTCGCAGCCAAGTTCGAGCTCGTTGAAAAATCAGGTGCTTGGTACAGCTACAATGGTGAGCGCATGGGACAAGGTCGCGATCAAGCAAAGAACTTCTTGCGTGAGCACAAAGAGATTGCTCAGCTCTTGCGCAAAAAGATTTTAGAGCTCAATAAGATCGGCGTCATCTCGGCAGCGGCTTTGATTGAGGAGCCAACTGCAATCGAACTCTCTGAAAGCAAAGCATCGGTGAGTGACGTTGAAGACACTGGCAAGGAAGCTTTGATGAAGGCGGCGGAAGACAAGAAAAATCCGGCAGCGAAAGCTGGCGCGAAAATTCCTCCTTCAAAAAAGCCGGCTAAATCAGCAGAGGTTGAGCACTGATCTAAAATCGAACCTCAAGTTCGATGAGGAATTTCTGAGTCGATTCTGAGTCGATTTTTATCGCCTCAGAGCAAAAAACGGTTACTATAAAGCCAGGTGTTGATTAGCGGTTTACGCAAATCTCCACCTGGCTTTTTATTTTATCAGTTATTCTCAGCTGACTCTCGAACCTTCGTCGAGTTCGCATACGAAGACCGAGGGCAGACCGCGCATGAGATTTTTGTTCAATGTTTTCGCCTCGGTTCTCTTGCTTCTCGCCGCTGCCGTTTTAGCAAGTCCCTATTATTTTTTTCCAACTCCAAAGGCTGAGAGTCCACAGGTTGCGCGAGTGCAAGCGGCAACGGACATTGATGAGTATGTGAAACAAGTCGAAGCTCCATTGAGAGACGACATCAAGCCGGGCCTGCAAAAGACAATCACCTGGTACGATCCATCCACGCGCAGTCGCAGCGATATTTCTATTGTCTACATTCACGGTTGGTCGGCGAGTCTCAAAGATACTTCGCCGCTCGTCAACTTTTTGGCGAATCGACTTCACGCCAACGTTTTCTATGCGCGACTCACTGCGCACGGTATGAAGCGCCCAGACGGCTTTGAAAAACTTAAAATGCAAGACCTTGTCGATGATGCGAGAGAAGCCGTCGAAATTGGAAGGCGCATCGGAAAGCATGTGCTCTTAGTTGGAATCAGCACGGGCGCCACGCTCGCCGTCGAGCAGGCATTTGAAAACCGCGCGGAGTCTGAGCCGTCGGCCGTGATTCTACTTTCGCCAAATTTTATGCCACTCAAAAAAGAAGCGAGATTCATCACGGGACCATTTGGACGTTTCATTGCCCGCACATTGGTGGGAGCGACTTACTCTTTTCCGGTGATCAATGCGCAGCATGGGGAGTACTGGACGACATCCTATCCGTCTGAAGGACTCGTCCCGATGATGGATCTTGTCAACTACACGGACTCTCTCGACCTAGCGGCGGTCCACGCGCCACTGCTTCTTCTTTACACGCACTTCGACGAAGTCGTGAACGTGTCGGTGATGCATCGTAAATTTGATCAATGGGGAACGCAGCATTCAGGCGTCCTGAAGGACATGGTGGATTTAGAAGGCGCAACTCGGCATGAGTTGGCCGGTGATTTATTTGGTCCAAAAGCCACTGTCAATGCATCAGACGCGATCGTCGATTTTGCGAAAAGCGCAATTCCTAAAAAGTAAATCAAGGATCGAACGAAAAACCCACGTCCTCGGTCGTCATGGCATAAAGAACCAAGTCCTGCCAAGCGTCTTCTAAAAATACGCGTTTGCGGCTGAGACCTTCGCGGCGCATTCCAATCGCCTTTGCCAACGCAATCGACTTTTTATTGCCTGGCGCTATACCGGCTTCCACGCGGTGAATGCGTAAGTCTTCAAAACCGATCTCGATCGTCGCGCGGGTGGCTTCTTGTGCATAGCCTCGGCCCCAATGGATGTTGCCAATCCAGTATCCGAGGTAAGCATTGTGAAAAACGCCGCGTGAGATGTCCATCAGTGCCGTCGCTCCAATGAAGCGGCCGCTTTTTTTAAGAAAAATGCCGAAGTGATAATATTTATCTTGTTTACGCTGGCGGCTCTGTTCCTTTAACATTTTATCGAATTCGACGCGCCGGAGGTCTTCGTCCTCCATGCCTCCGGCGTCCCATTTATTTTTGGGCGGATCAAACGCGCGGAAGGCGGCCTCCCAAATATCGAAGTCCGCAGGCGTGAGGGCGCGAATCACCAAGCGCTCGGTCTTGCGCACAAAGGCCTCTTGAAGCTCAGGCAAAACAGATTGACGTGAGGTACTGGATTTTTTCTGAGCCATTCTATTCACGGACCTGTGCTGACCGGAGCGGCCGGGATGAGCTTTAGATTGTGAATCAAATCCATCGCTTTTTCGCGTTCTTTGGAATCGATCACGACAGTTACGCTCAATGCAGAAAAAATGAGTTTATGAACCAAAATCGCCCGTTCGTTGAGCGCGCTCGCAATTTCCTGAGGGAGTGGAGATGCAAAAGTTCCTTGGCAGGTTGCAGTGACCGTTCCGAGTGGATGAGCCGCTGATATCATATGCAGTGGATTTTCGGCTTCGCAAACTTTTTGAATGGCATTCAGGGTCTCACTCGGCGACGTGACTAAAAACGACCACGAATCTGCTCGTTTCTCACTGTCCAAGAACTGCGGCAGCGGAAGGCCTGCGATTTTTAGAGTCTGGGAAAGCACTTCGAGAGCCGCGCCAGCGTCAGTTTTTTTAACTTCGATCCAGCGAACGTCTTTGTGGGAATTGACGGAGAGGATTCGGGCTTGTTCATACATCGGAGCTTCTCCATTCACGAGCGTCTGCAGACTCACAGGCAGTGTCGGATCTAAACTTTTTTCGTTTTGGTTTGGCAGGCAACTAGTGAGGTCTGCTCCGCCAGGATGGGCGAGTGTGATCACCAGGGGAATTCCCAAAAGGTGAGCGAGCTCAACGCTTCGATAGTGCAAAACTTTGGCGCCCCAGAAGGTCATATCCAAAAGTTGCAGATAGTGAAGTTTCGCAATGTGCTCCGTCCCATCGACTACATTGGGGTCTGCAGATCTGACACCGTCGACATCTTTGAGAATCTCACAGCGCTCGGCGCGAAAATACGCTGACATCGCAACCGCCGTCGTGTCGGAACCACCGCGGCCGAGAGTTGTAACTTCTTTGGTGCGAGGAGAAACTCCTTGAAAACCTGCAAGCACGACCACGCTACCACGAGTCAGTTCCGACTCAACACGCGAAGGGCGCACATCAACGATTCGGGCATTTGAATGTGCCTCATCGGTGAAAAGTCCGGCTTGGCTTCCCGTAAAGCTAATTGCGGGACAACCAATTTCGTTTAGAGCCATGCTCATTAATGCCATGCTCACGCGCTCGCCGGTCGTGAGAAGCATGTCGAGCTCGCGACGATTCGGAGTGTCGCTCACTTGATAAGCAAGGTCGACCAATTGGTCAGTGGTGCTTCCCATCGCACTTACGACCACTAGAACGCGGTGCCCACTCTCGTGTAAGCCCGCAACGCGTTTTGCGACGTCGCGAATTTGCTCGGGCTTCGCGAGAGAGCTGCCGCCGTATTTTTGAACAACGAGTGGTTTCATCTGGTCGTTTCGGATTAGAAGTTTACGTTTTCACCAGCTTGCAGTTTGACGTACTGCGAGACGGTGAGCATTGCCCCTTTTGGAATTCGAATGCGGTGTGAACCGATTCCACGAGGTACAAAGCCTTTTGTAAGCTCTGGATTCAAGTCTTTCAAATACTTTCCGCTGACGCCGAGGTACTGCGCGAGGTTCGCGATATCGGTTCCGCCGGGCGCACTGAAGTATTCAAAGGCGACAGGCATTTGATAATTCAAATCGCGAAACCCGTAAAGCGCTGGGGCTTTGGCAATGAGAGTCGCGGCAATAATTTTTGGTACATAGTTTGTTGTTTCATTCGGCATTGCCCCTCGGTCGGCCAATTCCCAAAAATTATTCGTTTTATAGCGATTCGTAAGACGACGAACACCGTTTTCACCCATGTTGTAGCTTGCAGCAACCAGGTACCAAGAATTGAATTGATGATAGAGGTCTCCCATATAGTTAATGGCAGCCCGAGTGCTTTTGATAAAGTCGCGGCGCTCATCGAGCCACCAATCGATCTTCAAACCGTAGCGTTTGCCGGTCGGTTCGATGAACTGCCATAGTCCGATCGCCGCAGCATGGCTCGAGGCGCTTGTCGAAAAGCCGCTCTCGATCATCGCGAGATAAACGAGATCTTGCGGAAGTCCCGCGCGAGTTAACTCGTACTGAATAAGTGGAATAAATTTGGACGAACGCTCGAGCCAGCTGCGAAATGAAGACCGTCCTTCCGTTTGAAAATATCGAATCCAAAAGCTCACGCGCGCATTGTAGGTCATCGGAATATCAAAAATCAGGGGGGTCTCATTGGCCTGTGAAAGTTCAACGCCACGATCTTCGAGCGAATTGAGTTTTTTTAGCAAAGCCGCTGGTGGCTCGTTGAGGCCTGCAATCCCAAGATGAGGACGTTCGGAGATCACGCCAGGCTCGGTGGCAGGACGTCCAGCTTCACTGAGAGCTGAGTCATCGAGCATGAGTGCTTCGTTTTTACCCCGAGCGACAAAGCTAGAGGCGACATCGGCTGCAAACTTGGCTGTGGTCATTGTCGGCGGCACGCCACTTAATCCCGCGAACGAGGCATTGTGGAGAACGCGGCTTGCTATTTTGCGAGCGGGCTCATTTCCGTCTTCAAAGTGTGTCTCAATAAATACCCCAGCAGCAGGGGCGTCGCGGAGAGGGGGTGTCGAATTTATCACCCGATTTTTGCCGCCCGATTCGTTCGCCCGCGAAGAATCGCCGAGTGCTGAAGGCATTCGACTCCCAATTGACTCTTTCATCTGCAGAGTTTCCACAGTTCGGAGGGTCCCTTCGCGTACCGGCGAAACTCCTTTTGCCGGCAACACCAACGGCACAAATCCACCTGGATTTTTCGTGCTATCAATTCGCGCGTCCAACATCGGTTGAGTTGAGGCCGCTGCGCTCGCCAAGAGCGAGCTAGAATTCATATCTCCCAAAGTCGCCTGTTCAGGAAGTGGAGGCAATGAGCTGTTGATGAGGCGATGACGTTTCAGTTCTTGTTCTCGGTTGTTGGCGAGATACTGGACCTGAAGTTGATTCGCATCGAATTCGGCAACTAAAATTTCATCCAAATGTTGAATGGTGATGGGTCCAAGTAGAGGCTGTTCTTTAAATTGAACGCGGAGCTTCGCGCGCGCCCGTTCGAGTTGATCGAGGTTGGTCATCTCTTCGTTGATTTCATCGCAGGTCTTTCCAATCGAACTGAAA
>JAYVND010000128.1:0-2127 GCA_043758635.1 Bdellovibrionales bacterium | reverse complement strand
AAAGCTAACGCAAAGTAACCAGCCGCCGCAACATGTGGAAGCAATTCGCTCCACACATCTGCGAATTGTGGGAATCCATGAAGAAAAACTACGAGCGGATCACTTACATCTCCGCAGCTCAGCGCAGAGAATTGCATCTCATCGACTGGAATCTGCATGGATGTGAGGGCGGCCGAGGCTAACATGATTCATGAATCCTTCTGTTAAAATCTGTCGTTACATGCGCAATCTTCGACGGCAAGGATAGAAAACTTAGAAGCTCAGCATTGACTCGATTCCGACAATGCCTCGAGCATTCAGTAGTGGACCAATCGAAAGAGTTGCAGAAGATTTTGACAGGGTCTCGAACGAATTTTCTGCGAATGAGCGAATTTGCGTCGACATTTTCGGCGACATTTGTAATGAGATGAGTGCCTGAGGATCAGAGGCTCTTAGTTTTTTTAAATAAATTTGTTCAAATTTTCTACGCTTTGCAGCCGGTGTTGCCCAGAGATCGACGATCTCCCAAGTTCGAAACGCAATGAGGCTTCCGCTCGCGACGTAACTGATAGCTTCCTGTTGATGGCAATCGTGATGTTGAATCTGATTTGCTACGCAAATACCTGCGGTCACAACACTGAGCGCGGTGAATGTTGCATCACCCGCAGTAAAAATCCAACCGATGTCGCGGTAGCGCTTCTGTACGGCATGACCCGTCCCATAGCCTATGACGGTTCCAAGAATTGCTCCGTTCACGTAGCGGCCTTGCGCAAGCGCTGCTGCATCGTTCAATGCCAAATCAGCGTGCGGGTCGGAAGCCTCACTCAAAAAGCCATGGAGCACGATAAGCGCTGCAACACTGAACTGGAGGAGAGGTTTGGTGAAATTCATCCGGCACCACCCGCGTTCTCCCGCGCCGATCTTTAACGCTTGCTCTCTTAACCTCTGCATCCGTTCCCCTTCTATCAACTAAATTAGAGAATCAAAACATAGTGGCGCTTGCAAGTGGGGACCGAGTTGTCACTGACTCAACAACATTTTGTAGAATTCGGCCTCTCGCTACGTGTGGTGCGTGCATCATGTTCTGCGCAGTTTTTGTATTTTGTTGATTGGTTTCATCGAATTTGCGTACCAGGCTTCACTCGAAAAAGTTGATTTGCACATCACTATTGATCGAATTGCGACTAGGTTAATCGCGAGCGCACTCATTACAGATGTGGATGCTACATTGGTACCGTGGAGGTTTAAGATGTTCGTGCGACCGAAGAGTTGAGTCATCTTGAGATCATCGGCAACATTGTTGTCATGTTGAATCGAGGAATCAAAGGAGAGATGGCAGAAGGAATCACTGAAGACGGTGAGCTTTTTCGGAAATTGATTCAAGGAGGTGAGAATCAAACGACCTCGATTCTTTATGGTGGTGGTTTGCCAATTGCCAATTGCCAATTGTCAATTCGGCGGGAGTACCTTGGACGTCCGCATATATAGACAACATCACGGAGCCAACGGCAGATCTGCGATCGAACATTGCGGCCGAAGCACGGGCGAAGATCGTATATGAGCGATTGATAAACGCGACGGACGACGTACATGTTAAGGAAGCGCTCAGTTTTTTAATGACGAGAGAAATTGCGCATCAAAAATCGTTTGAAAAAGCACTTTATGCAATCAACGGAAATTTTCCTCCGGGAAAAATGGCGGGACTTCCGCAGTACACGGACAAGTACTATGACCTGTCTCAAGGCGAGGGTAATGCGCGTGGACCGTGGAACGAAGGGAAACAATGGGAGTTTGAAAGCGACTTCGCACGGATGGCACCGGTCGACGGCGGCGATGGAGCGGCATCAGGTGGGTTAACTTCTGCGGAAGCGAAAATGCTTCAAAGTGCAGCGGTGCGAACAGCCAGTGCAGCCGACCGTGATCCCACGACGGGCGCTGATCTCGGTGCAAAACGTGACGGTTCCGGTGGGTCCACGAAATCGATGCATTGAATTGCTTGGCTTGCTTCATAATCTACCAAGTATGTATTATAAGCGGTGGGACCGGACCGATTGTTTGCAGGTCTCATGTCACGCGTTCTCGTCTCTGGATTAAGCTTAACAGCCGACGTACGAAAAAAATATTTTTTGTGAGCGAAAAAATTTTAAG
>JAYVND010000127.1:0-6799 GCA_043758635.1 Bdellovibrionales bacterium | reverse complement strand
ATGGATGATCGTGATCACTTGTCATTGTGGCTTGAGCCTAATGGGAAATTTCCGCGTCGTCAGCCCAATTCGCCCGAATCTGACATTTCTGGGCCGGAACCTTCTTCAAAATATTCCAATGATTCAATCTCTCAAGAGGTTCCGCCGCTCGGACTTCGTGGCCAGGCCGGTCAGATTATCGTGGAATATGTGTTGCTCCTGGTCGTAGCCATTGGCATTGCAACTGTTGTTACCAAAGCAATGATCAGCAGCGATAAGGGGAATCCAGGCTTCGTATTTGCGACGTGGAGCAAAGTGATACAAGCCATTGGCGCCGATAGCGCCGATGACACTTCTCCTTGAGTTGCAGTGATGATGCCGACGTGATGCCGACGTGATGCCGACGTGACGATCGGATTCGCGTGAGCCTAAGTCGGCCGCGTCGCAAGTCCTGACTGCCGCGTCGCAAGACCTGACTCCCAAACACTCAAGTAAAAAACGCAGATTTTCTTTTCGCAATCTCTTCGTTGAGCTCACTCTGCATCCGATCCTGAATCTCGGCCGCTAACTCATCCACTAGATCACGATCGTCGACTGCAGCTGGTTGATATGGAAGATGGATCGGCGGAAGAAATTTAAATTTCCACTTCGATGGCAAAGGTACCACGTTGAGCGGAACTGGAAGCACCAATTCGCCAAAAATTTTTGAGAGCGGCGGTGCAAGTTTGATCTGCGCAAGATTGATATGCGACTCTTCTGCGCCAATGATCAACGTCGGAACAATTGGTGTCTGCCGGAGGAGCGCCATCCGCACAAAGCCTCGTTTGAATTCCTGAAGCTGATAGGCATCGCTCGATGGTTTAAAATTTCCGTGTTCGCCCTCTGGAAAAAGAATTACGAGGTTGTTCTTTTTGAGCTGCGCGAGACCGTTGCTCATCGATGCTTCAATAAAACCAACCTTCTCTGCCGGAATCGCGGTGAGTGGGCTTAAAAACCAAAGGTGGTGAGTTAAAATCCGCGGAACTCGGGCTGTATTTTTAAATACTTCGTGGCCGAGCAAGAGCGCATCGAAGCCCGAAAAACCAGAATGGTTTGGGCAAATCAATGCTGGTCCGCGACGCGGAATATTTTCGAGGCCTTCGACTTCAAGTCGAAAATATTTTCCCGCGACTTCCATCAAAAAATGCGGAAGCATTCGATATACCAAATGCTCAGGATCCATTCCTGCAAGCGCGAGTAATTTATCTTTGATATTCATGCTCCAGAGTTTAACGGAGTGGGGAGACAGAGGCCATGACTAAGACTAAAAAACAGACTTCAAAATCAAAACTTTCTAAAAAATCAAACACTCAACAGTCGAAATCGGCCAAGGCGGTCTCGAAGTTCTCAAAAAGAGCATCGAATCAGCGAGTCGAGGCTCGCGATTACATTTTGGCAATTGATCAAGGAACAACGGGCACCACGGTCACATTGATTCATCGGCGGGGCCAAGCCGTTGCCACGACCAATCAAGAGTATCGCCAGATTTATCCACAACCTGGCTGGGTTGAGCATCGACCTCAGGACATTTGGAAGTCGGTAGAGACCACGATTGAGCGATGTCTGAAACTCGCAAAGCTCAAAGGCGAAAACATCGCAACGATCGGCATCACAAATCAGCGTGAGACCGTTGTGATCTGGGATCCAAAAACGCACAAGGCCTTGCACAATGCCATTGTTTGGCAGGACCGCCGGACCGCCGAGCAGTGCGATGAATGGAAAAAAGATGGCTTAGAGAAAATGATTCGCGCAAAAACCGGGCTAGTGATCGACCCCTACTTCTCGGCCTCGAAAATAAAGTGGATCTTTGATAAGACCCCCGCACTCCGCGCCCGCGCCGAAAGAGGTGAACTGCGAGCAGGTACCGTTGATTCTTACTTGATTGCGCGCTTGACCGGTGGGGTGATACACGCGACCGATGTTTCTAATGCGTCTCGGACGATGCTTATGAATCTCGATTCTGGAGAATGGGATTTAGATCTTCTCAAGACCTTCGATGTTCCTCTCGAGTGCCTACCCGAAATTCGCGACTCGAGTGGAGATTTTGGGGTGACAAAGGGGCTTCACTTTTTACCAGACGGAATTCCAATCAACGGGGTGGCTGGCGACCAGCAAGCGGCTCTCTTTGGGCAAACATGTTTTAACGAGGGTGAAGCGAAATGTACTTTTGGGACCGGTAGTTTTTTACTCATGAACACAGGTGCCAAGCGCGTTCCTTCTAAATCGGGTTTGTTGACAACGGCAGCCTGGCGCTTGAAGGGTGATAAAAACATCACATACGCGCTCGAGGGCGGAGCATTTGTGTGCGGAGCTGCGGTTCAATTTTTAAGAGATCAAATGGGATTTATTAAAAAGAGCGAGGAGATCGAGGCACTCGCCAAAACTGTTCGTGATAACGGCGGCGTTGAGTTTGTGCCGGCGCTCACCGGGCTCGGTGCGCCACACTGGAACCCCTATGCGCGTGGCGTGATTTGCGGGCTCACTCGCGGAAGCACGCGAGCCCACATCGCGCGGGCAACCTTAGAGGCAATGGCTCTGCAAAATTCGGAAATCTTATTTGCGATGCAGGCAGATTTAGGTAAGTCACTCATCAGCCTGCGCGTCGATGGTGGAGCCGCGGCTAATAATTTGCTGATGCAGATCCAGGCGGACTACCTTGGTTGCGAAGTGATAAGACCAAAGTTGGTCGCGACCACGTCGCTCGGTGCGGCCTACCTGGCTGGACTCGGCGCGGGTCTATTCTCCAGCGTCGATGAGATCAAAAGGGTTTGGAAAATAGATCGCAGCTTTAAAGCTAAGATCACGAGCCACGTTCGACATGAACGACTCGAGAGCTGGAAAAAAGCGGTCGAGCGTGCGAACAGATAAAATTTCTCGAAGCGGTTTGACACTTACCAGGTTTTTTTCCTCGCCACTGTTCGCGACCAGTGGTCATAGCCGGTGTTCCTGGCTAGTGTTCCTGGCTAGTGTATATTGCCCGTGTTCCTGGCCCTAGGCCGCATCGCGATTTAAGGCCCGGCAGGTTAAGCTGATAAGAATTCACCGGAGGCCCCATTGCGTCGTCGAGAGTATTATTGGAGTCTATTCCATCGCCCGGCCAAGAATCAATTGGATGATCTGCGCACGGACCAAATCGAAGCTGTTTATGCGGCCGTGCCCAAGAGCCGTCACGGTGAATACCTGATTTGGAAAGAAGGATTTGCGAGCTGGAAGCCTTTTGGTGATTTTCCAGAAATTCTCATCAGCCTCCGCACGGCACCGCAAAAACATGAGCCCGCTCCAGTTCCCGGGAATCAGGCCCAAACGGACCCGGAGATTTCGATTCTTTCTGTCCCCGAGAGTGCGTCGATCCATTTGACCAAAGAAAAATCGGCCAACTCGACATCCACCAAGCAGCACGATACCTCGAAGACTCAGTCGAATGCATTGAAGTCATCGAAGGTAAAAAATGGCGATCCGCATTTTCACGCCAACGTGAATCATGCCGATTCCGATGTGAAAAAGGAGACGGCGACAGCGGCGAAAGCGGTCGCCGCTGTCGCGCGAGAAGCCGGCGTCGCTGATGGAAAAGTAATAATCTTGGGCGGAAGTGTGCAGCGTGGGGGGGCCGCAGATCCTTTGAATGAGCAGAATTCTCATTCAAGAGATGATACTTCTTTAGATGAAACTGGGCTTTCGCATGTCACTGGAGCCAATCTTCAGACCTCGAGCAGTTACGTTTTCATCCCCAAAGATGTCTCAAAAATCGGCGACATCGCTATCACCTCAGACGATGATTTGAGCGGTGTGTTTCTTTCGCTTGAGACGACGATGCACGAAGAAGACCGCGGAAATGGTCGCTATGTTCGTCGACTTCCGGTGCGGATCGTAGCCGGCGATATATCTATTCAAACAAAAACGATTGATGTGTCAACGAATGGTGTGCGAATTGAAGACATGCTTCCTGAGGGCTTGCCGCGTTACTTCAACGTAGAGTTGCAAACCTACAAAGGCCCCCTCTCGATGGTCTGCTCGGCCGTGCGATTGGACGCTGGGCCGACCAATCGCCTTAAAATCGAAATCAATGAATTTCCAGAGATATTACAGGCGTTATTAATTGCCGGGTGAGGGAGCGCGCGCCTTTTTGGACTTTGGCGTCACATCGATCAACTTGTACAAGTCGTAGAGCTCACGTACCCAGACGATTTGCTTTTTTAATTTCTCGGGAATTTCTCTGAGATGCTTTTGATTCGAGACCGGCATTGCAAAGCTCGTGAATCCGAGCTTCTCTGCCTCGCGCAAACGCGCTTCCGCAAAAGACACCGCGCGGATTTCGCCCGTCAGTCCGAGCTCGCCAAAAAAGCACATCTTGGAGTTGATCTCGGTCGCAGTCTCTGTCGAAATCAGTGCCGCGGCAACGGCAAGATCAGCTGCGGGCTCAATCAGTTTTAAGCCGCCAACGACGTTGATAAATACATCAGAGGTCGCGAGTTTCATTCCAAGATGTTTGTTCAAGACTGCGATCAGTAAATGCACTCGGTTGATGTCGACACCGAGTGAGGTCCGCCGAGGCATTGGCATCGGAGACGTGTTGGTCAGAGCTTGGACTTCGCACAACAGCGGGCGAGAGCCTTCCATTGACGCAAATACTGCTGAGCCCACGAGACGTTGGCCGCGCTCTTCTAAAAATAGCTCCGACGGATTTTTCACCTCCATCAATCCTCGCGTGTCCATTTGAAAAACGCCGAGTTCATGAGTGGCGCCGAAGCGGTTTTTTAGCGCGCGTAAAAGTCGAAACTGATGACTCATGTCGCCTTCAAAAGAGAGAACCGTGTCGACCATGTGCTCGAGGACTTTTGGTCCCGCGATCTGACCTTCTTTGGTGACGTGACCAATCAAAAAGACGCTGACGCCGCTGCCTTTAGCAAGGCCCATCAGCTGGGCAGCGCATTCGCGAACCTGAGTCACCGACCCCGGTGCCGATGAGATCTCTGGCAAGAAGACAGTTTGAATCGAATCGACGATCAACACATCTGGTTTATATTCATGCGCGAGATCGCGAATGATCTCGAGGTTGGATTCCGAGGCCATGTGCACTTTACCCGACGTGACGCCAAGGCGCTGGGCACGAAGTCCTGATTGGTTAACCGATTCTTCTCCCGACACGTAGAGGACCGATACATCATTGGCCGCAAGTCCGCCTGCCATTTGCAAAAGCAGAGTTGATTTTCCGATTCCGGGATCTCCCCCCAAGAGTATGAACGAGCCCTCGACTAGACCTCCGCCTAGGACGCGGTCGAGTTCAGCGAAGCCAGTAGAGTGACGCGGAATTTGTGTTTCATGGAGATTCTGATCGAGCGAAATAATTTGTACGCCGGCACTAATTCCTGTTCGAGCTGCACCGCCTGGAGCAGCGCTCGCGGTCCCACTCTCTCGCGCATTCGATGCTGGACTCCAACCTCTTTGACGGGCGGTGACTTGAGTGGCAGCCGGCGAGTCCTGAACCATTTCCTCGACAAATGAATTCCACGCATCGCAATCTGTGCAGCGACCCTCCCAGCGAGGACGCCGAGTGCCACATTCTTTGCAAACGAACACAGACTTTGGTTTTTTCATTGAAGACTTCGCCATCTTAGATCCTTACCCAAACCTAAAATTCGTTGGTCACCTTGGAGTCTGGGCCCTTTGTGGGTATCATTTTCTTTTAGGAGTGACAACTTAGGACTCAGTTCGGTGATCTAACGACGGCCCACTGGACGGCCCAATGGACGACGCATTGGTCGCGCATTGGTCGACACCCCGGACGGCTCCGCTCATTCAGCATGCAGATCCGTGACGGCGATCGGCGATGCTGACAGGTGATGCTGATCCGTGACGCTGACCCCCGATGCTGACCGGCAGTGCGCGCGTGTAGCAGCGGCTGTGCATCTGGCGTTTGGCGCTCTCCACGTCGGTAACACTGGTCAAGCGGCAGATATGATCCGAACTCAATCCGGCTCTGAATATAGACATTCGCATTTGAACAAGGATGGACAGTGCAAAAAAAATCAAACGGTTCGGCGAATGCAGCTTTCACAGCGGGAATTTTGCTTGCAACATTTGCTGCAGCCCTTACACCCTTCAACGCATTTGCGCAAAAAGAGGATAGGGGCCGTGCTCCGCGCATGATCGCATCAGTTCCTCGCCCTGATCCCGAGACTCTTAAAAAAGCAGAGATCCTTGCTGCTCTCGGTAGGGTTGATGAAGCCTCGAAACTTCTGAGCGACACGATTTCAGTGGAAAGCGAAAAAGACAAACGAGCGGTCGAAGTGATGGCACTCGCGCTCGTTTATTACCGCGCGGGCAAAGACAAAGATGCCGAAGCGCAGTTCCGTCGCGCCCTGAGTGAGGGCACGCGCCTATCTGATTATGCATCATATTATATCGGTTTACTTTGTCAGAAGGCAGGACGTTTGCCGGAGGCGCATGACGCCTTTAATGCGGTCATCGATTCCTCCACTCCCTCTGAGATGACAATTGAAGCGAAGCTCCGCCTTGGCGAAGTTTTGTTGCTCGAAAAAAACTACAAAGCCGCCAGCACGCTCTACCAAAGTTTGCGTAAGCAAACCCGCTCGAGCGAAGCCGGCGCCGATGTGGTTTACAATCTTTACCGAGCAGAACATCGGCTCGGTAAAAAAGTTCCAGCCTGCAAAGTCGCGCGAGATCTTTATTCGAAATATCCCCAAATTTTCGCTCTCGCTTCATGGGGATCCGATCTTTCGAAAGATGCAGTGGACGGCGAAAAAACGGGTTGCGCTGCTAC
>JAYVND010000126.1:0-2128 GCA_043758635.1 Bdellovibrionales bacterium | reverse complement strand
TAGTCCAGAATTCCAATAGCCTCATAGTTCGGTAGTTCTATCCCAATTTTATCGGGAACAACATGTGCCTCGGTTCAAGCTTACCTTTTCACCAGGTTTTTTACTTTATATTTACTTGTTCTGATCGAGCGCAAGGCGCAATTTCACTCCTATCGACAGACGCAGTCTTTGGAGGATTTTATGGCTTTTCGCGCTTCAAGATTTACTTTGCTCTTTTGTGCACTTCGAGGGAACTCAATCTTATCAAAGCAAAGAGAAAGACTCTGTCTAAAAGCGTCGACAGTGTTCAAAGCGACGATCGCGGGTATCATTGTCGTTTGCTTGGCTCTGGTGAGTGGTGTGGCTGAAGCAAAACCGAAGAAGAGGTCAGTCCAAGCTGCTGCCATGGTTGCAAACTCTCATGTTAACGAATCAAACCTGCAAGCCGCGGCACCGAAAGCTGATTTGCCGGAGTTGTCCTCGCCTGCCCCGATACCTGCAGCGTCGCCGGTCGCTTCTTCGGCTCCGTCTGCGGTCGTAACGTCGATGGCCGACGGGTCGGAATCTGAACCGCTCAATTTTGCCGATTTCACATGGATGAATGGAAACAATCGGCAAAAAACTTCGCTGATTGATTTCAAATATTTTACCGGTCAAGTGATGGCAGACGTGAATTACATTGGGGACTTCAATCATCCAAAAGATCACACGCTCGTGGGCTCGACGGCGGCGGGGCGCACGGGTGAGGTTCAAGTTCAGCAATTTGGAATTGGCGGCGACTTTCATTACGATCACACTCGTGCGCGTATTATGACTCAGTTCGGAATGTACTCAACGATGACTCCGCGCAACGACGCGAGTCCAGCAAGAGGCCAGTGGGACACGGCAAATGCGTACCGCTACATCTCTGAAGCTTACGGCGGCTACCACTGGGACGTATTAAAAGGCATCAATTTGGATGCCGGTATTTTTATGTCTTATGTTGGTCTCTTCAGCTACTACAACAACGAAAACTGGGCCTATCAGGCATCCTATGTCTCAGCGAACACGCCGTGGTTTTTCAACGGGCTTCGGTTGCAGATATTTCCGAACGAAAAACTAAAAACTGAGTTCTGGCTCACAAATGGGTGGCAGTCGTACGGCATGTTCAATGAGGCGCCAGGTGTCGGTTACCAGATCGCATATCGTCCTACCGGCAACGACTCATTGGTATCGAACGGTTACTACGGTGCCGACACTCTCACGATGCCGGGCCGTCAAAGACTGCACTCTGACAGTAGCTACCAGCATAAATATCTCGATCAGCCGAACAAATTCGTGAGCAAAGCGGCGTTCTCAATCACGGCTGATCTTGGTTGCGAAATGGGCGGAGGAGTGAAGTGCTCGGGCGGAAATTCGGCAACGCCGAGCCAGTATTTTTTAGGAGCGATGATCTACAACCGCCTTTGGTTTGATCACGATAAATATGGATTCACAATGGGCGGTGGATTCATGTCGAATCCAGGGCGGTACTTAGTCCTTTTGCCAGCTGTTCAAACCGGCAATTCCGGCTCGCAAGGCGGAGCAAGCGCGAGCAATAACAGTTGCCCAGGCTGCTACACGCAGAACCCGGGAGATCATTTTAATGCCTGGGACGCATCAATGACTTTTGATTACATGCCAGAAGCGTACATGACGTTTCGAGTTGAATTCGATCACCGCGCGGCAGATGTCCCATACTTTGCGGGCGCTGGGGGAATCACTTCGCCTGACGGTCTGAACACGACACCCACGGCAGGGTTCGCTCCCGATTTAGTGAAAACCGAAGACCGTGTGAATTTGGCGATGATGGTGCGCTTCTAAGATTTTGAGTTTGTCATCCTTTTGTAAAAGGAGCCGTTATGGATTTTGTTTTTGCGGGCCTGATCGTAATTTGCGTTTTGGTCTACTTGATCTACACGCTGATTCATCCCGAAAAATTCTAATTGGAGCTTCTTATGAACATTTTCGACTTTATCCAGCTCTTCCTGTTTGTGGGAATACTCATTGCGCTCACGGAACCGGTGGGCAGTTACATGGCGCGTGTTTTCCGTGGCGAACGACACGTTCTGTCGACCTCCTTCGGTTGGCTCGAGCGTTTGAGCTATCGGCTGATGGGAGTCGATGTTTC
>JAYVND010000125.1:0-2130 GCA_043758635.1 Bdellovibrionales bacterium | reverse complement strand
GCGCGTACGCGCAATTGCGATTCAATCTTTTGACGTAACTCGCAATCATTCGACGAGCGGCTTAAAACAAAGTGGCAACTCATAACTTCGATAATTGTCGGTCGCCGCGCTTTTGAATGAAATTAAGAGCAGCTTGTGTGTCATTCAAAATGCTCACGGGCTTTGGTTGAAAGTCTTACAACTCATTTGACTCCTTTTCCGGTTTCAAAAACGTGTTGTGAAGGAATAGTTTGTTCATCGAAAACGCTTGAATTGTCTTCCGTGTGAAAAATCGAGAGAAAAGAACCACCGCGAAAGCTAGCAGCCCCTGATCCATCCGCGATTATTCATGCAGCGCGAAGCAGATAATGGCAATGTCGTCCGACGAAACCTCTAACGCACCACCCGAAATATGCGGACTCAGGAAAGGGGGCAAACATTCATTGCCAAAGCGAGTTGAGTACATTTGCAGAACATGTGAGGTAGACCGGCGATTTTGTCTCAGCAGCAAGCACTACAGAATAATTCCCAGCCGGCAGCAGAGTGAAATGAAAACTCACCGCGTGGGATCTATAATAAAAAGCACGTGCCGCCCGGTCGAACTGAAGAATCGCGGGTGAGCTCATCCCGAAGGACATTTGTCTCCTACATAAGCCTGACCCGATCGAAGTGCCGCTTGAGAACCGTTGCGAGTCCTCTACGGTCGCAGATACAGCGGCGATCGCTGGGAACAACCAATACGCGACAATTATAGCAATGAAGAGTCTGGACACAAAACCTCCGCAAACATTAACGCTCATATTGATGAAACTGGACACGAGAATTGATCCGACAACAAATCTTACCTTCAATCATTAGGAAATTCCGCATCGAAAACATAATTTCGTCTTCGAATTCAGCGGAACGAGGAGGCTGTGAAAATTTTTGATCTGCAGCTGATGCGATATCACATGTGTTGTCTAGCAGAGAAAGCGTGACCTACTGCGCGAGGCTCGTCGTCAAGCGGCTCGCGAATCTGGGAATCTATGTCAGCGTCCGCGCTCGATCCCGGTGCCGCCACAGCTGACAGTGCCGAAAAAGCTCGCTTATCCGGTTTCGATTCGGCATTAGCTTGAAACGGGACGTAGGCGGAGATTGTGAAGCAACATAGCGAAAGGAATTTCCTCACTATCTTCTCCTGGAAAGGTTAATTTAGTTGCCTTGTGGATCGGTCAATACCCGCAGTCCCAACGAGCTGTTTCTCAAAAAGATTCGCAAGACAGTTGAGTCGCACCTGCGCAGGAGATGGCGGAACACCTTCTTTATGGCAAAAGCTGCCGACGATGGATCCACCCAACTCGCACTTAACAAATCCTTAGCCCCTTGAGGCGGTTCAATCAGGGTTCCTATTCAGTCTCGAACCTAACTCGAGGTGTTCACTGCTGTTGAATTTGCGGGCGCCTCGCCTGAAAGCACGGTTCGTCGACGTCCGTGAGATTTTTATCGGCTGTTTTAATTAGTCAAAGACTTAACAAAGTCCAGATGTCGCTTAACCTCTGAACTGATCTCAATCGCACCTAGTCATTCGTCGGAAATAAATTTTCCTGCGTATTCGTATGCCGCTCGGTAATCTTCAGTTGCTCTCGGATCCAGCTCGACGGATGCATGTACTCTTCCCAATTTAACTCTGCATCTTTAGTTATTACACCGAGGCTTTCGGGATAAACCGGTTGAGTTTGGCCTGCAATTCCAATTAAACTTAAGTATCGAGTACCGGGCCCGGTAAAAAAGTGTTCGTTGTTGAACTCTTTCAAACTTGAGATCGCAAGTTTATTTACCGTGTCTTGCTCCTCAACTGTGTCAACGGTTCCGGAGACGACAACAGTGTCAGAATTATAGCCAACGGCGAATGCGCGTCCGGTTTCGTACCTGATTTTCTCTGAAAGCTGGGCGCAAGCTTTACGGTTCCCGCTTTTCACGTAGGCATTTGTTGCAACGAGGCCTGTAGCGACCGAAAGTCTAGAGACTGATACACATGCCATCATGACAACCTTGCGCATTTTTACCTCGGAGCCGAAGGAGTTGTTTCAAAGACGTGCAAAGCGAGTGCTCGATATGTGCGCGGCAGTTTCGAGGTGGGAATTGAACTACTGGCACTTGACTACTTTTTTT
>JAYVND010000124.1:0-6807 GCA_043758635.1 Bdellovibrionales bacterium | reverse complement strand
ATCTTGCGGTGATGCTGGATCGGTCAGAGTCGTGAGCTTATGCGAGCCCATCGATTGATCAGCGGTAAAGCTGATCGTACCGTCTTTACGGATGATCTGCGTGTAGTCAGCATTTGATAATAAGCCGGCGGTCGTAGCCGCAGTTGCGGCAAGTGGAATATTCAGCGTGTGGGTTGAGCCACTTGACACAAATGCTGGTGCTGTGCCAGAGGTGCCAGTTGCGAACGTCTGAGTCGATGCAGTCAAACCGTTTAGGTTTGTGAGCCCCGCACCAGAAATGCCAAGTGCCGTGGCAGCAGTTCCGTTCCAGTACTTAATTTGGTTTGAAGCAGTGTTATACCAGGTCTTGCCGATGTCGGCCGACGTGTTGGTAAGTGCTGCGGTCAGGGTTGCCTCGGTCGTATTGTCGTAGCTTCCGAGTAAAAATGTCTTACCGGAGTTCATCCCGATATTGCCAGTACCTGTAATGTTATTTCCACTCATGACGAGGCTACCGGTCATAGTGTCGCCAGCCTTATTTACAGGCGTGTAGCCGAGGGCTGTCGTCACGTCACTAGATCCAATATTGGTAGCTGACGTGACACGCCCTTGGGCATCGGTTGTGACTTTTGAATAAGTGCCAGCTGTGCCGGTCGCTTTTAGACTCAAAACGCCAGCATTTGTGAGAGTCGCATCACCACTCACTGCAACGCCAGTTGCAACATTACTTCCGTTACCAATAAAGACGTTTGCTGAAATTAAGCTAGGTGAGAGTTTTCCGTTGAAAGTATTCCAGTCAGTTGAGCTGATGGCACCAGTGGTTGTCGTGTTAGCCGTTGCAATACTCACCACCGGGGTGGAGGTGCCAGTTGCAACCGAGATTGGAGCGCTTCCAGTGACGCTTGTGACTGAGCCCACGGCTGCTGCCGTACAAGCCCATGTTGTTCCGTTCCACTCTAATACTTGGCCGAGCGAACATGTGGCAGATCCTAAAGCAGTTCCGGTACCGTTTGCCATGACGAGAGAATTTGCCGAGTAGGAAGTAAGCCCCGTTCCGCCACGTGCAACAGGCATAGTTCCTGAGGTCAGCTTTCCAGTATCAAGATTTGGGATATCAGTAGCAGCCAAACCTCTAAATGCGGGTGCTGCTACTCCGCCAGATGCGGGACCCGCAAAAACGGTGTTCACGGCTTGAGTATTTAACGCCGCCGTGATCGTACCGCTTGAAGTCACCGGTCCGCCACTCATCGTGAAAATAGAAGGCATTGCAACGTCAATACTTGTGACAGTGCCGCTGGTTGCTGGAGCGACTGCAGTCCAATTGTTGGCCGCTTGATTCCAAGTGAGCACAAATCCATTACCCGCAGCATTGGTAACAGTTGTGGCAATTGACGTTGCGACGGCTTTACCGGCTACGTTGATATCCGCATAGTTTTTGGTTGCGGCATCTTGGCTACTCGTAGGGTCAGTCAAGTTTGTGAGTTTATGGGAGCCCATTGACTCATCTGCAGAAAAAGCAACTGTGCCATCTTTACGAATAGTTTGCGCAAAATCAGCATTCGATAACAGGCCTGCAGTTGTGCCGACCGTCGACGCCATTGGAACATTTAAGGTGTGCGTTGTGCCGCTTGAAGTAAACGCAGGTGCCGTGCCGAGAGATCCAGTGGAAAAAGTTTGAGTTGAGCCCGTTAAACCGTTGAGAGATTGAAGGCCAGCCCCGGATGCTGCGAGGGTCACCGCAGCCGATCCGTTCCAGTATTTGATTTGATTAGACGTGGTGTTGTACCAAGTCTTACCGATATCAGTTGCGGTATTCGTGAGGGAGCCGGTTAAAGTCGTCTCGCTGGTTGCGGTGTAAGTTCCAAGAAGGAGTGTTTTACTGGCACTCAATCCAATGTTTCCGCTGCTGACAATATCGTTACTACCCATATTAAGGACACCGCTCATCGTATCGCCGGCTCGATTGACTGGAGTGAAGCCGAGGGCCGTGGTGACGTCGCTAGATCCAATATTGGTCGCTGAACTCACTCGGCCTTGAGCATCGGTTGTGACTTTCGTAAAGGTACCAGCGGTCCCCGTGTTTTTTAATGTGAGCACTCCGCCTGATGCAATCGTTGCATCTCCACTCATCGTGATCCCAATATTCGGCGCAGCAGCGGTGCCGGAATTCGTGATTGGGCCCGTCACACTCACGCTTGTGACGGTGCCGGCTGAAGGCGTTGTCCACGAGAGATTGCCCGTAGCATCGGTTGTCAAAATTTGATTGGCTGCACCTACATTAAGCGGCCACTTTAACGTGTAAGAGGTTCCAACCGTGGTGGGCGCCTGAATGGTGACAGAGTTTGATCCGGAATCTTTATAAACTACGCTTGAAACCGAGGCTTGGTTTAAGCTTGCTACGCCTGCCGTAAAGTTTCCAGAAGCATCGCGCCTAACGATCGTACTGGCAGTATTAGAACTTGTGGCAGTATTTGCTAAGAGCTCAGCTGCATGTACATTTGCGGCACTCGATGTGCCAACCAATTGCACGGTTGCAGAAACCGCACCCGATCCACTCGCCGCCACATCACCAGTGAGTGCGGTGATCGTACCACCAGAACCAGAGATTGAAGCAATCGCTACCCAAGAGCTTGAGTTGTATTGGTAGATTGTCTTCGTATCGCTTGCGAAGAAAATACCACCTGCCAAAGCCGATGCTGGCTTCGCCGTATCAAGCCCAGTCTGTATGCTCGGACTTCCGCCGGCGTTTTGAACCGCATCGGTGATTCCGTAGCCAGCAAGGGTTGTCGGAGTGCCAGAGGAGATCGCACTCCAAGGGAGTGATCCGATGGATTGGCAGTTAAAATTATCGGTAATTGCCGACCAAGAGAGTGTTTGAGCACTTGTGCAATTAGGTGCAACAAAGAGTGGGCCTGAGATCGTACTTCGAAGATCTACTATATTCAGTGTACGGAAGCTTGGTGTTGCCGCACCACCTGAATTTGGCCCGGCTAGTACCGAATTAGCAATCTGAGTTGCGAGGGTGCCGGTGAGAGTGCCGCTTGAAGTGACGGGCGAGTTCGAAACCGTAAAGATCGAAGGCAGAGCAAGGCCGACACTAGTCACCGTGCCATTGGTTGTGGGTGCGGGTGCAAGGGCTTTCCACTGATTGCCAGATTGGTCCCATGTGAGTAAAAATCCGTTGCCAGCCGACATACTCACGTCAGTTGCCATGGTGGAGATAATATTTTTACCGGCGACGTGAGTATCAGAGTAGTTCTTGGTGGCGGCATCTTGCGCTGATGCTGGATCGCTCACATTGGTGAGCTTATGTGAGCCCATTGATTGATCAGCTGTAAAAGAAACCGTTCCGTCTTTTAAAATCGATTTATTCCATGTCACGTAATCTGTATTAGCAACAAGACCTGCCGTCGTTCCGGTGCCTGAGGCCATCGGAATATTGAGAGTGTGGGTGGATCCGCCCGAATTAAACGCTGGCGCAGTTCCAGCCACCCCGTTTGCAAATGTTTGAGAAGGGCTTGTTAACCCATTAATTGAAGAGATCGCAGTCGAACCAGTAGCCGTCGTAACAACCGCGGTCCCGTTCCAGTACTTAATTTGATTTGAAGTACTGTTGTACCAAGTCACCCCGGCATAGACTGGTGTGAGGGTTCCAACGAGTGTGGTTTCACCAGCATCGGTATAAGAGCCAAGGCCTAAGTAGTGACTTCCGGCGATCGTGATGTAGCCAGCATTCGTTAGATCTTTTCCTCCCATTGCGATAGAACCCGACATAGTACCGCCGGAAAGAGGAAGCTTTGTCGAATCAGTGCCGGATGGAATCAGGCTTGAAGAAAAGGTGCCGGTCGTAATTTTAGAGGCATCCAAATTAGGAATATCGGTTGAGGTAAGTGTTGTCCCAGCACTTACTCGGCCTTCAGCGTCGGTTGTGATCTTCGTGTAAGTACCAGCTGATCCCACGGCGGGCATTGAGATCGTACCGCTGGTTGTAATCGTGCCGCCGCTCAGGCCAGTCCCCGCCGCTACACTCGTCACCGAGCCGCCTCCGGTACCTAAAGACTGCGTTGTGCTACCGTCGTAGTAATTAAGACGATTCGCAGCTGAGTCATACCAAACCGACCCTTGAACAGGTGAAGCTGGCGAACCCGCATAGACCGGTAGACTAGTCCCACTTGTAGGAGATGATCTTGCATAGAGAGTTGAAGTGCCGGCTATCAAGTTCTGAAGTTCAGTGACGTGAGCAACCGTATCGAAAATTGACTCAATATTCGCTTGAGTCGCAGCCGCGGTCGCTGCATTGGCTTGTAAGAAATCTGTCGCCTGTTTTCCCTGAAGACTATCAGCATACATGGCAAACGGAACACTTGTTATCGTGTAATCGGTTGAGAGCGTAACCGTTTGCGATCCGTCAAAGAAAGCAACCTGAAGCTTCCTTGCATCGCCAGCGCTTGGCGTATAAGTCCCGCAGTCAAGGCCTGTGAAAGGTACTGCATTTGAGAAGGCCTTCGAAAATTGCGCCGTTGTAAACCCGCTCGCTGGCACTCCGTTTCCGAGGTTGAGATCAAAAACTCCATTTGAATTCGTCATGCTAAAGATCTGCGTCTCTTTATAGAGCGTGCAGTTCCCGCCCGCACTCATGAGCTGAAGTGTAAAGCTCACGCTCGGGGCTTGAAGTGGTGCCCCATTGCTATCAACAATCTGACCCTGAAAGTGGATCGTGCCCGGTACGGAGAGAGGCCCCGCCAGCGCTGCTTGCAAGAGGAACAACTGAAGAGAGCTCAAAATTAACCCGAAGATAAAAATCTGCGCCACAATGCCAATTTGAAAGCCCGAGGACGCAACGGATGAGCTGGATGTTTTCTGAAACCAACTGTATGAAGGGGATTTATACATATAAAATTTTGTCATTGCGCTCACCGTCCGATCTGGGCAGAAAGCGCTGCAGGAACGGATAAGTAAAATGTGTAGGGACCGGCGATTTGCTTTAAGGGAGAGGTAATATTGCCGATGGCCGCCCACACTTGGTAGGGTCCAGCTGCAATTGAACTCCCTCCGCCAGAGAGAACTTGGAGCTGATTGTTATTTAATGGAATCGGCAAAAACTGAACTGGCTTCTCAAGATCAACGTTTTCCACATTTAGGATTTTCATTATCCGCTGACCAGCCGTCATGGCCTTCAACACGCAAATCGAAATTCCGTTTTTATCAGAAGTAAAGCATTGACTTGGGAGAATGACCGCACCTGAGGAGATTGAAAACTCAGGCGTAAAATTTGGATTAACCGATCCATCTGAGTTCATCAGGCGCACGTCTACTTGCAGCTGATCGACGCCATTCGCGACGGCAGAATTAAGCACAAACATTTGTGATTTTTTGAAATCCGGAGCAGAAACAACTTTCGTAATGGTACCAGAAATCTTCACGCAGCCACTCAAGAGCAGCCCTGTCAGCGAGATTGACATCAGTCCGAGAGAGGCGTGGCTTTGAGAAAATATAACTTTCATCGATCCTCACGGCTTTCCGCCAAGTCATCAGCCTCATCTAAGATATTACGATTGCACAAAATGAATCGGCAGAAACCTGAGACAACATGATGCTTACATTTCCAATTCCTCCAAATATGATGAAATTGAGAGCGCCTCACTAAAGACCAAAGACGAGCGAGACCTTTCGTCAATCATGCCGATTCGTGGAAAAGCTCTGGCAAGAAGTCGCAATTCATATGGGCTTAAGTCTTTCAGTCAAAAGCGTTTCGAGATGAGATCGTTTCTCGCGAAATCTTAGTTCGCCCTACTGGGCAGCTCACATGCCATGAGACTAAAATAATTTGAGACAGTTGTGAGACTTCATCTTTCTGCCGTTAAGTTTGCGCTTGAGAAGCCCACAGGGCTGCGGGCTTGGACAGGTAGACAAAGTTTGAAAGCAGTGCTTGGTCTCTCGAAATGGCTTATGGCTCCGAGATGGCATAAGCCCTGAAGCAACGAATCTTAAAAGTGGGATTTATGCCGGATTTAGAGCATTGCTACATTACTATTCAGGGTTACCAGGTGCGCATTGACCAAGAAGATCTCGAACGCGTGAGTCAGTTCAAATGGCGGGTGACTGTCGGGGCAAAGGGCCGGCAGAGAGTGGTAACATCAAAACGGGGTCCTCAAGGTGTCCGTAGCCAGACTCTCGGCAAAATCTTAATGAATCCACCCAATGGAAAACAAGTTTACCCGAGACGTTACCGAGATGAGCTCAATTACTGCAAAAGTAATCTCATCGTTTGCACAATCAAAGAAAGGCAAATGCTTTTGCCAAAACATCTCACCGAGACCAGCTCAATTTATAAGGGAGTATCAAAAGTTAAAAACACCACTCTCTGGCGCACCCAAATTGAAGTCGATGGTCATTCGATCAACCTCGGAAATTTCGAGAGTGAGGAGAGCGCAGCCCTAAAATACAACCGCGCGGCCAGCCAATATTTTGGCGAGTTCTGCTATCAGAACCGGATGGGTCGGAAAAAGATTCGCTCCACGGCCTGAGTCGGCCAATTTTTAATATCTAAGCGAGCGATGAAACTTTCTCATTCAGCGCAAGAGAGGCAGGCGACCCGCTTGCCACCTAGTTTGTCAAAGGCAGATGCAATCGCCCGCACTCCTAATATCATTGCGGAACTTTTTACCCTTTTGTTCAGGGCTTATAGTTTTTCACGTTCGTCTCTCTGTGACGGCCATCAGATAGATCCCGCGTAAGGCCGCAACGATTCGGAGCAGATCCTGCGATTTTGCAAACAACTCTTTCGACCAGCGGACTCAAAGAGCCCGTTGGATCTAGATATCATTT
>JAYVND010000123.1:0-2137 GCA_043758635.1 Bdellovibrionales bacterium | reverse complement strand
TCGTAATCCAATTCGAAATAAAATTTCTAGGTGTTCAAACACCTGCAAGACCAAAATGGAAAAAGGCCCTCGGAAACGAGCGGCCTTTTTCTATTTCTCTATCTGTTTCACTAGATTTTTTCTCGCTGTTTCTCTGAATTTTTTCCGGCGATTTCTCCGGCAATTTCCTTGGCGACGAACCAGCGGTTGAAACGAGAGCGAGCCGGTGCGCTGAGACGTAGACCATCTTTCCATCCGCGAGATCGCTGCTTCGTTCAAAGTATCTTTCCACCTTAAAGCTGATCAGATTTCGCATCCCCAGTCACGATCATCACCTCGATGCGACGGTTGCGCGTGCGATTCTCTTCTGAATCATTGGCCACGAGAGGCTTTTGATCGGCGTAAGCCACCGCAGTCATACGTTCAGCTGGAATCTGATGCTTAAAGATCAGATAGCGAACGATTTTTGTCGCTCGCGCCGCCGACAACTCCCAATTGCTTGGGTAGTGTTCATTGTGAATGGGCTGGTCATCGGTATGGCCTTCAACGATCAAACGTCGGCGCGAGTCTTTGAGGATATCCGCGATTTTGTCGAGAGCCGTCAGCGAATCCAAGCGAAGTTCAGCCGAGCCCGATGGAAACAGTCGATTCGCAGCAATCTGAATTCGAACCCCAACTGAGTCATGATGAAGCCCACCAAGCATCTGTTCTTTCTCAGTTTTGTCGAGCGACTTATCGATTTTTGCTTCAACGTAATTCTCAACTTCGGTGCTGCTCGCTCCCGGTTTTGGATACGTTAGCAACAATGGTTTAAAAAGCGAACCAACCGTGGGGCGATTGATATTATCGAAAAAACTTTCGTTATTGCCGCCCATCAAACCGAACGACATATTCTGTTTGATTGAATGCTCAAACTGCTCTTGTTTTTTGGTGTCAGACTGAGACGTCGCGTAGAGAACCGTAAAAAAGGCAAAGAGCAAAGTCATGAAGTCGGCATAAGATACCAGCCAACGATCTTGATTCTCATGCTCCTCGTGACGTCGGCGCCTCAACATTACGCTGCCTCAGATTTCGATGCTTTGGGCACTGCCAATTTCTCGCTGAGCTTTCCGTCCACTGCAGTGAACGATCGAACTTTTTCCTCGATCACGTAAGGATTGAGACCATTCAAAATACCAATTGCTCCCTCGAGGACCATCACTTTTGCATCAATCTGAAGTCGGATCTTGCGTTTGATTTTTGTGGCAATCGGTAAAAAAACAAGATTGGCCGAGCCAACTCCGTAGATCGTTGCAACAAACGCAACCGCAATTCCTTGACCTAATTTTGTTGTATCCGAGAGATGCGCCATCACATGAATCAAGCCAAGAACAGCGCCGATGATTCCGATTGTTGGCGCATAGCCGCCTGCGTCTGAGAAAACCTTGGCTCCTGCCATTAGATTTTCTTCTTCCATCAAAATCTGCGATTCGAAAATGTCGCGCATCACTTTGTGATCAACCCCGTCGATCACGAAACGGAAAACATTGCGCATAAAAGGAAAACTGAAATTGTTGATTCGACGTTCGAGAGCGAGAATCGTGTCTTTGCGTGCCAACTGAGCTGACTCAATCAGCTCCTGCCCGATGAATTCGACATCCGCTTCTTTTTCGTCTCGAAACGCGAGACCTAAGAGTCCAAATGCCGTCGCAAGATCCTCGCGAGTTGTGCTCACAAGCACTGCTCCGATTGTCCCACCAAATACAATGATAGCAGCCGTCAATTGAAGGATCGAACCGAGATGGCCGCCCTCAAGCAGCATGCCGCCAGCAATTCCGCCGATCCCAATAAACAAACCGAGAACCGTGACCAAATCCATGTCACTCCTGTCCACCCGATTCCTTCAGGCGCTTCTTTCAGTGTTGCACATCGGTGTGGTATTTAACATTCTGTCAGCATGGAATTAAGACAGAGGGACAGTGGTCTAGTGAAGAGGCCAGCTCGACCCGCTAGCTGAAAGACGAGTCGAAGAAAGTGAGCGCGAAAGTGGATTCTATTCGATCAATCTTGGCATATCTGCAGTCGGTGGATGAGCAATGGTTTCACCTCATCAACCAGAAATGGGCGAACCAAATTTTTGATCTCGTGTTTCCAAAAATCACAGACTTTCATAAAGATC
>JAYVND010000122.1:0-6823 GCA_043758635.1 Bdellovibrionales bacterium | reverse complement strand
GGCGTCACGTTGCACGCGCGAGTCGCTGCAATGCCGCTCGGGCGTCTCACACTTGAATCGACAGCCGCCGAATGCGTCGAGACCGAGGTGCAAGCATTGCAAACAATGAGCAGGCCTGAGAGCAAGGCAGAACGCGAGCCAAAGAACGAGCCAAAGCTGCAGAGCTGCGAAAACAATAAGTGATTCTGTCCGCTATATCGCTTGTTCGGTACGGTCTTTTTTAACGTCGCTCGAGGCAATGGACAAAATTTGTTTGGCATGCATTCTCCTGCGAGTTTCCACGAAATTGAAAAAAACGGGGACTCTTATAGAGTCCCCGAATTCAAAGCAGGATGCACTTATTTAAGAAATGAACATTAGACGTTGGGACCTAGGGCCCGACGCAGTGGTTTGTAGCAGGCAAAAAAAGCTAGACCCGTCACCACGCCCAGAGCGGTGAGCAGAAGGAAAAACGATTCTTTCGACATCGTGCTGTAAAACATCCCGATGTAACCCGAAAGATAGTTTCCGAAAAAGCTTGAGAGAAACCACAATCCCATCAGCATTCCGATGTACTTTGGCGGCGCCACTTTGGTGACGAGGGAGAGCCCAATCGGCGAAAGATAAAGTTCACCAAGCGTATAAATCAGTGTGCAGCCAAGAAGCCACGCGCAGCTAATAAGTGTTTTGTCCGTAAGCCCGATCGAGACGTAAACTAAAACTAAGAATGAAAGCCCGAGCATAATCGAACCCATGCCCATCTTCATGATGCTGGACGGCTCGCTGTTTTTCGCTGCTTGTCTTTTCCAGAGCATTGCGAGCAGCGGTGTCAGCATAAAGATGAAAAGAGGATTCATTGATTGGAACCAGGTCGACGGCATGTTCCAGCCAAAGATGTGCCAATCCGTGTTTTGATCTGCAAAGAGCTGAATTGTATTTCCTTGCTGCTCGTAAACAGCCCAGAAAACGATGTTGAGAACACATAATACTGCCAAACCGCCGATCGCTTTCCATTCGGTCGATGTCAGTGGTTTCGCCTCAACATGTGCCTCTTCTCGCCGTGTGAGGTTGTCCTCTGCTAAAAATTTCTGACCCCAGAGGTAAATGATCAAACCGACCACCATACCAACACCGGCAGCGGCAAAACCGTAATGCCAGCCGTAAACTTGTCCTAAAGTGCCGCAGACGAGTGGAGAGAAGAACGCTCCGAGATTCACGCCCATATAGAAGATCCCAAACGCACGATCACGGCGAGGGTCGCCTGGTTTGTAGAGGCTTCCGACTTGCGTTGAGACATTCGGTTTGAAAGCTCCGTTACCGAGTATCAAAAAGAAAAGCGCCGGCAAGAACATCGACTCGATGGCCATTAAAAAATGTCCGATCGCCATCAGGACGCCGCCAAGGATGACGGTTTTGCGTTGCCCAAAGTACTGATCGGCGATCCATCCTCCGAGGACCGGAGTCAGGAAAACAAATCCGGTGTAGAGTCCGTATATCTGTGAAGAAAAGGGCTGCACCGCAAGTGGCCCAAGCGCCGATTCCAGCAAATGGCGAAGCGTATCAAATCCGTAGACATAAGTTCCCGATTGCTGACGCAAGATCAAAGACTTTGTCATGTACAAGACGAGCAAAGCGCGCATTCCGTAGTAGGAGAATCTCTCCCACATCTCAGTAAAGAATAAAACAAATAGGCCGATTGGATGGCCGAAAATTTCGCGGTGATCTTGAATGGTCGCGTAGGCCGCGGCCATTTGCTGAGCGTTTTGCTGCTTGTGTCCAGCGTTGTTCGAGTCTGAATCCATGGGTACCCCTCTAGCGGTCATCTAACTCTGTCCAAAGCTCGCCTTCAAGCAAGAATGTAAGGCGGGAGGCGACAACTCGCAAAACAACATCTCGCAGAAAGAGTTGACTCAGAAGTCCGAAACTCTCGTCTGGCATAATTTGAAACTTTCGTTTCATGAACTTTTTTACTCGACAGGAGTGACAACTTTTGGCGATGTAAATTGAGGGGGAAGTTAGCCAACCCCTTGTAAATTAAGCTCAAAATCAATAGGGGCCAGGATTCATCGAGATCAATGAAGATCTCGGATTTGAAACCCGCCCAAATTTCTGATTTGTGGCCCTTGGCGGTGCTGGCACGAGATTCGCTTTATGAAAGCGTGAAATTATAATTTGAGCTGCGTAAATTAAGATTCGCAGTCTTTTTTGAAGGGCGCATGTTCATGAATTTGAATCCAGTTGCTAAATTGTCGTGGAACTCTGCGCTTCGAATCGGTCGCTCACTTGCTCTACTTATGTTCGCCTTATTGGGCGCCGTTCGGTGTGAAACGCGCTTCAGCGAATCTTCGCCAGGTTCTGTAACGACCACCGGATTGACCCTTGAACAGAGAGTGCAATCCAAAAAAGAAATAGACAATCGACTCGCGCAAATCAAGGTGAGTGCGGATCAAGTCCGCTCCCTGATCGCCCTTTTTCGTACGCAACAAAATAATGGGCTCGCGGGGAATGTCTATACCCCCATTGATTTTCTTTTTGATATCAACGAAGCGCTAGCGGGAAAAATTCCGGAGCAGCGCAATCTCGCAAATACCCAAAAGACTCAGGTGATGGTTCGAAACGCAGTCATTCGCGTGCCGATCGAATCCCTCAGTGAAGAATGCAAGAGCGTTCAGACCCAGCTGCGTACAGAAGTGACGACCGATTCTCAAAGCCACACATATGTAGCTGAAAGCGGAATCAAGTATCTGATCAAAACTTGCAATACGAATGGAGAGTTTGTTCCGGTCGTATCTGCAACGTGGTCAGGCCAAGAAATTGCGCTTGGTTTCAACAACATCAATCTCGCCTCTCTCTTTCAGGATTTTGTAAAATCGAAAGTTGATCCTAAGGGCGTTTGCTCGACGGATTTCAACCCAAGTGGAATTTTGAACTCAATCACTTGCCAGAATATGCAAGTAGGACTTTCTAAAGTTGAGTTCTCTGTCATTCACAGTCTTAATTTCAGTAATTCGGGAGATCTCCGTTTTGGTCTTTACGCAGATATTTTTGATCGTGAGAGTGGAGCATTAAAACATAGTTTGCAAATCAGACAGGGACGCAGTGGAGCGCCAGAAGTTCTCAGCACGACAGCTGGGGCGCGGTCATTGGCACCTGCCGTCGCAGAGCCAGTTGTGATGCCTTCAGAGGCTGCAATCCCTCCCGCGACTCCGACCTCTAGCGGTCCTGGCGCGCCACCAGCGGCTCCTGTAGCGGCTCCGCCAGAAGTTCAGATTACGGCACCTCCGACAAACGGTTCGGCATCGTGAAATTTATAAATCGACAGGCGCGATCCATTCAGTTGTTTTTTCCGACGTCGACTCAAACAACACGGAATTTTCCGGCACCGCGATCGGCTTCGGTTCCTCGCTTGGCATGTATCTTCGTCTGCGCTCTCTCGATTTTTTTGAACACGGGTTGTGGTCGCCATCACACGGCAGAATCGACGAAAGTCCGCGCCTATCGTTTGATAGACGCGCAGCGAACGGATGAAGCGATCGCGCTCATCGAAATGGCTCTCGACAAAGATCCTGGCAATTACGAGTACAAAGTTGTTTTGGCTTCGGCGTATGCGCATAAGGCTGGCTTCCGTATTCAGCGTTTGATCTCGGTGATGGATCACGCCAAGGAAATGTCAGGGATCAAAGATCCAGAAAAACTTCAGACTCATGGCGCGGCGATTGAAGCGGCAGAAAAGCGTGAGATAGAAAATAAAAAGACGGACGTGAAGCCCGAGGACGCGGCTCCAAATTCTTTGGCAGGAGCTGTACCACCCAATCGCTCAACTGGTAAAGCAGAGAGCAAAGAGAATGACACAATCTCGCAGAGTCAGCGTGTCGACAATGCACTGAACCAGATCAACGTGACATTGAATCGATTCAATGCGGCTTTGCGTATTTACGAATCAATTCCAAGCGTTCGTAAAGATGAAGTGGTTTACCTTCAACAAGCGATTGAAATTTTGAATGAGCTCGGGTCTACAATTAAACAGCCCGAGGCTTTGTATCGGGGTGCGCTCGAAATCGTACTCTTTAAATATATTCTTGCAGAAAATCTGATCGGCGACGTGGCCGTGAATGGTTTTTCGCCTCTCGGAGGCGATTCAATTGCCACTTCAAAGGATTGCCGAGTGAATGTCGGCAACTTGAACGACAATGTTATTTTACTTGGTAATACCCTCGTGAGTATTTTCACCGACATGGCGATCGCAAATCCGAAAAACGGAAAAGATTCGATGCGCCTCGCAGAATCAACGGCTGGCGTGATTTCCCAGATGACCTTGACAACGACGAGCCTCGTCGCTTTAGATGATGTTTCAAACGTCGTCTTTAAGCAGACGATCCTTCAAAATGGATTTGGAAAACTTATTCGATGCGGCGGAGATGGATCTCTCTCACAGCCTGTCTCGCCCTCTGGATCTGGCTCTTAATTGTAGGCTCGCTTTCCTACGCGCAACCGGATGACCTGGCCTTTAGTCGCAATGCACGGACCTTTGAAACTCAAAATTCTTCGTTAATTCAAAAAGGTTTAGCTCTTTCATGTCTCACGATGTTGGAGTCTCCGGACTCGCTCCCTTGCAATCCTGCCTTTACTCCGCTCGAGAAAAAAGGTGGCTTGCAGATTGAGGTTCAACTTTCCAACGGTTACAACAATCTTGAGAAAGTGAGGACTCTGCTATCGGGAAGTCCGAACGCGGATTTTCTAAATTCGCTATTTGCAAACAGCAACGTTTTGCAGATCGAAGCCGCCGGCACGCTCGAGTTCAAATCAAAGTATTTCAATGGCTCTTATACACCGATGTCAGTCAAAGGATTCGCCGCAATTCGAAATGAGGCGGACCCCGATGTCGATATCTACGCGGTGCAGGCTCAGGGTTTTGAGTTTCAAAGTGGATATCAGGCTGCGCCGCACGTTTACACGGGCGTGCAAGTTCGATTTGAGAATCGAAAATACATTCGTAAACGGTTCAAGCTCGCCGAACTCGGCACGGCCGACGGTCAAAAACTTTTACAACCGCAAACGCAGAATGCGACGTACATTGAACCCTCGGTCTCTTACATCATGCCCGGGCGATGGCACCCCCGCGCCACATTTATGATGGCGAATCTCGGTTTCGTGACGCCGCAAACTTCAGACCTGCCCACACCAGTGGAGCCGCAGGTCGGAATTGGAATCTCACCACCGTTGCGTTGGGGAATGCTCGAGTTGAGCCTCGAATATCGCAGCATGAATTATGAAGAGAAAGCACTCGAGAAATTTCGCGCCGGTCTCCTCTACAAATTTGGTTCGATGTTCCTCACGGGCGGAATTGATGCGAACGGATTATCTGGCGGCGTGTTCTACACGATTGATAGTTTGAACGCAGGGATTCTTTATTCGACCACGCGGTTCGTTAACGAAGATAACGGCTTTTACACACAGACGGTATATGTACAATTGGGTTATCAGATTTAAACATTTTCTATCTAAAAGGCTGCCGATCGTGGCACTGGCTTTTCTTGTGCTCGGAGCTTCTGGGTACGCGCGCGCGGCCGAAGACTATCGTCTTGGCGTGAGCGATTGGGATTACTTTGAGAAGACCATGAAAGAGCAGAAGCGACGCGATTTTGATCGCGGCTTGAGCTATGTGATCAGCGGCTCGCTCGCGCTGGTTGGTGGACTCGCGGGCTCCAACGCCACTCAAGACAGTGTCGAGAAAGGCGTCTACACGGTTTTTGAAACGATCGGAATTAGTTCAGTTGGTTACGGCGCCTACACAATGCAAATTGGAAGCGAAGAGCGCGAACTTTTTGAAGTCTTGTCGAACTCGCGGCTCACTGCCGATCAAAAGACAGAATTTTTGCATTCGTATTATTATCATCGAATGCAGACCGAGAAAAAAGAACGAGTCATCAAGGCATTGACACATGCCTTGATCGCTGGCCTCAACCTGTATAGCGCGAGTCAGCAACAGCAGGCGACAATCAAGACGGGCTTGTTCTTTATTGGAGGGGTGAATTTATTGGCCGCCCTCTCCTTCACTTTCGAGTTTTAACAGAAGCTTCCGGCTGCGTTTTGGCATTTTTGCACGCTCAGGTTGCGAAGAGCGCCTCCTAGAGAGCGGTAGGCACCTCCCAGCAACGATGCAATTAGGATATAGCCTGGATGCGATCTGAAAGATTTCTGTGTCGAGAACACCACAAGAATTGCTCGAAATAGACGCAATCTCAAAGGGTCATAAGTATCTGAATTGCCTCCAGTTCTACCTGAATGCATCTCGCTTGGAACCCTTTCCAAATTTTAAATATTGAATGCATCTGGCAACGATCTATGGCAATTCACCCTTCGTGAAAAAGTTTTTTAAAGTTGCCCGACTCATTTTGCTGATTGCTAGCCCATTCGTCCTACTGGGCGCGGTGTTCATTCAGTTCGACCCATTTTTAAGCTCGAGCTTTCGCCAATTTAAGGTAAAGGCAGGATCTGTCGTCGAGACAATTCCTTGCGATGGCCAGATCTGGTATCACCATGTGGCATATATCAAGCCGCCGAACAGCGGTCGCACTGACAAGGTGAATGTGGTCGCGGGCCAAAAAGTAAAAGCCGGTGACGAGCTCATGACATTCACAACGAGCGAAGGTGCTGAGCTTTTAGATGTCGCCAAACATCGTAAGAGTCCACATTTTAACGAAATGCGTGAAGTTTTCAAAGCCGTGCCGCTTCTGACATATTTTTCGGGTCAAATCTTTGAAGTGAGCGCGAGCATTGGTTCGACATTCTCTAGCGACGACAACTTATTTTTAATTGCGGACGAATTGATGGCGAATGTTCA
>JAYVND010000121.1:0-2138 GCA_043758635.1 Bdellovibrionales bacterium | reverse complement strand
TTTTTGAGAGCCGAAGATTTGCAATTAGCTTACGCGTATCAAAAAAATTCGAACACTCACAAGCCGCTTTAAAAAATCAGCTGATCTGCAAAGACACGCATGTCATCACTCGACGAGAAATTGAGTGGCGCAGGTACTAGCTCCGTTGACGATGCCGCATCTGGAACAATTTGTTTCGCCGCTGCGATTGCCGCGTTGAGGTCCATTGTTTTCATATCCGCCGCTGCCACGTAAGCACGCTCGCTGTTCACAACGCCGCCCGAGATCACTTTGCCAACAAGCCATGGCTTCACGTCGACAGTCTGCATGAGAATCTCGCGAACCATTGCTGGCGAGAGAGCTGGGTTCACATCTTTGATATGTCCCGCAACCCCCGTTACGTAAGGAGCTGCCATGGAAGTTCCAGACATTGGCAAGTGACCTTTCTTATCAAGGCTTGGCACCGTGCTCATAATTGCAACACCTGGAGCTGCTACGTCTACCGAAAATTTTCCGTAGTTCGAAAAATCGGCCAAGCTTTCATTGCCTTGCGACGCTGCAACTGTGATTTCGTTTTCGATACGAACGTTCGCAGGAAATGTAGGAAGCACGTCATTGTCAGCGCCGTCGTTACCGGCAGCTACGACAAAAAGTGTTCCAGGTGAAGACGCCATCCAAGCGCGGCCTTTTTCTCCGAATGGAATATAAAGGCGTTGAGCTTCGGCCGAAATTTGATCGGCAGTGGGCGCTTTGTTGCCACGAATTTTCAGAGAATTTTCCGCAAGCATTTTCATGCTGATTCCAACTGAGTAGTTGGCCACTTCGACTTTGTTTTCGTTCAGGTAGCTTGCCACCTGCTCAAATACACCATTCGATGCCGCTGCCAAGAGCTTGTAAATGTAATCAATAATGCTATGAACTTTTGGTCCCGGTTGGACAGGGTACGCGGGCGCTAAATCATCTGGGAAAATACGTGCGAGCAAAAGCTTCGCGTTCGGAGCTTGTCGCGCAACGATTCCAGCCACATGGGTCCCATGTGCATATTGGCCGTAATAATTTAAATGAGCGAGAAGAGCCGTTTTTTGTTCAACCGGAAGGTCAGTGACATTCTTTTTCCAGAAAACCTCATCAGCTGAACTCGATGTCTTCGCTTGTTTGCGCGCGATCACATCAAATATCTGGTAAGTAAGTGGGTTGATCTCTTTCAAGTGCTCTCGGAAGAACAAGCGATTGTAACCTTCGGCAAAGTTCCAGCCATTGATATCATCTACTTTTCCGTTGTGATCATCATCGATACGGTTGCCCGCAATTTCAGCTGTGTTCATCCAGCCGCGGCCAGCAAGTTCGACATGTTCAAGATCAGATCCAGAGTCACAGATGGCAACGATAGATGCGTTCGCCGGTGCAGCAAAGGCAATCCCGGCGAGGAGAAGAGTCGAGGTCAGTAGAATTTTTTTAGACATATTCAATCTCCATGGAGAGTTTTGTAAATTTAAAAAACGATTCGAGAAAAAAGTCGACTCAGTTATGAGCGATGCGACCTTGATTCGTTGAAACAGTTGAAGTTTCGCTCATCTCAGATTTTGGCATGAATGGGTTGATATTTTGCAAGTACATCCACTTGAGCATTGATGCCGAGTCTGAATCGAGTCCGCCATGTGTATGCTTTGTCATCAAGAGGCTCGAGTGCAGGAATGCTTCATCGTCTGCTCCAGCCAAAGCATAAGCTTTCAATTGATCAGCCAACATGTCGGTCAAGAAATTCAAAATCGGCAAGCGCACGATGCGAAGGCCGGTTTCAAGAATTCGCGATGTTGCGCGTTTCAGAAGAACTTCCGAAGGCATATTTGGATTGAAAACCATTGGCGCGCCGAGGCTCCAGAAGAGAACTGACGTTTCGCTCAAAAGTGAGTAAACGCCAGCTGCTTTCCCATTTTTCGAGCAAACTGCAAAGTAGTCAGCCATAGGAGTTGTTGTGCAACCGCCTTTGAGAGCCAACTCTGAGTTGCGATTGTCCATGCTGATCTCACGTGCTTTTTCTGCTTTGTAGCGAGCTTGATGACCTTTCAGTTCGATTTTAGTCCAGTCGAATTTCTGACCTTGTGCGGTCGCCAAAATGTAATCCGTGAAGAAGCCAGTGCGAGTGGCGAAAATCAAAT
>JAYVND010000120.1:0-6843 GCA_043758635.1 Bdellovibrionales bacterium | reverse complement strand
CGTGACTTAGGCGATACTTTCAACAGGATGATTGAACGCATCGACAAACTCGTCACGGTCATGAAGGAATCTCTCGACAATGTCGCCCATGACATTCGAACCCCACTCACACGAATCAAAGTGGTCGCCGAAGATGCACTTGTCTCGAAGCACCCTGGCGCACTAAAGTTGGCTCTGGAGGATTGCGCCGAAAGTGCCACAGATATTTCAGAACTCGTTGACCAACTCTTGAGCGTATCGGAAGCGGAGGCAGGCACCCTCAAACTCACTCGGAGCGACTGCGAGATTCTTGCTCTTTTGACTGATGTCATTGAAATTTATGAATTCGTAGCACATGGAAAAACCATCGGACTTCGTTTAGTTCCCGACGCTGCCAAGGTAACCTGTTATATTGATCGCAAACGGATCTCGCAAGTGATTGCGAATTTAATCGACAATGCTATCAAATTTTCGCCAGAAAATACGGCGATCACGGTTTCAGCACAGAAGATGAATGAGCAAATTTTAATTCAAGTGAGCGATCAAGGCCAAGGAGTAGCCGATGACGATTTGCCGAAAATTTGGGATCGACTTTTTCGTAGTGATCGAAGTCGATCGACACCTGGATTGGGTCTTGGACTTGCGATTGTTCGTGCCGTGGTTCTTGCGCATGGTGGCACCGTTGAAGCCAATCGAAATTCGGATGTCGGAATGACTTTTTCAGTCTTTTTGCCCTCACGCCTCCTAAAATAAATAAACAAATTGAAACGAGCGATGCGATGCTTGCAATGAAACTCACTGAGTTGATTCATTTTCTGCCGACAATTCTCGCCACATTTTTGGCCTCGCTCGTGGAGTTTACCGAAGCGCTGACGATTGTGCTAGCCGTAGGGACAACGCGGGGTTGGCGGCCAGCGCTTTTTGGCACTGGTCTCGGAATTCTATTGCTCGTCGGGCTCGTCTTGACTTGCGGTCCACAGCTCAAGTTGGTTCCGCTTCATCATTTGCAAATGGTGATTGGGGTGTTACTTCTTTTGTTCGGGCTGCGATGGTTACGAAAAGCAATTTTAAGAACAGCAGGTCTGATCGCTCTTCATGACGAAGACAAAGCATTTGCTCAAGAGACTTCGTTACTCAAAGCAGCGCCAAAAGATGAGCACTCACCATTCGAAGATCCGATTGCCGTGCTGACAGCATTCAAAGCCGTCGTATTAGAAGGTGTCGAGGTCGTATTTATTGTGATAGCAACTGGGGGAACAGCGAGAAGTCTGTGGCCCGCAACTTTCGGTGCGATCGCTTCACTCATAGTGGTTATCGCGCTTGGACTTATCTTGCATAAGCCACTTTCGAAAATCCCCGAGAATCAACTCAAGTTCGCGGTCGGAGCGATGCTCACCGCATTCGGCTGCTTTTGGGTGGGTGAAAGTCTTGGTTACCCGTGGCCTGGAGAGGACTGGTCCCTCCTTTTGCTCCTTGCTGCTTTTACCGCGATATCCATATTATGCGCAAAATTTGCAAAGCGGGTTTCTGTCGGCATAAAGAAAGAAGTCAGGACTTAAAATGTTAAAATTCATAAAACTCGTATTTGCTGAGGTCCTCGGCTTGTTTATTGACGATGGAAGTTTAGCCATCGCCATTGCGCTCTGGGTCGCCGCCTGCACTTTCGTGCTTCCAATTCTCATTTCAAATATTTTGGTGCAGATGAGCATTTGGGTTCTAGGATTAATGATCGTTCTCGTTGAAAACGTCCTGCGCACGGCTCGCCAAAAGCAAATGTGACGGTGCCGTTGCGGCGATTCTCGCAAACAACACCAAATGCGCAGATTCCGAAAATCTCTTTGAACCACTTGAAATAACGAGCAAATGATCGCGAAAGTACGCTTTGCCTACGATTCGAGCTCGGCGGCGCGATTCGAAGAAAGAGACACACTTACGACTATGAGTGCGAGCAAGACGATTGAAGCAACATAGCGGCTTAGCTCTAAACCGCCCTGACTATGAGGTTTGTCCAAAAAATCGCCTACAACTGCGCCAAGCGGACGCGTTAGAATAAACGCTCCCCAGAAGAGAAATGTTCGGGAGATTTTGGTCCAGCAATATAAGACGCAAAGTAGTATGAGTAGAGCCCCGAAAAGAATGGCGCCACCTGTGTAGCCGAGGCCCGCCGAATCCGCAGTCCAATCCCCAAGCGCCGTTCCGAGTGTTTGAGAGAACATAATTGTGACCCAGTAGAACATTTCGACTCTTGGAGTTTTAACCGAATGAACCGAAACAGTTCCCTGCGTTCGGTACCAAACGAGCAGCGACCCCATTAAGAGCAATAGGAGAATGGCCGACCCGCCCGCGTAACCAATGCCCAGTGAGCGATCGGCGAAGTCAGCTAACGTGGTCCCTACTGTGGTTGTTGCAATGATTGTTGTCCAGTAAACCGCGGGATGGAAATTCTTGCTCCGAATCTGAATGTAAACAGCACCGATGAAGATCGCTGAAAATATCGCCGAGCTCAATAGGTAACCAAGACCCATCGACATCGAAACAGCATCGCCTCCTGTTTCACCAAGCGTTGTCGCTAGAATTTTTATGATCCAAAAAGTGAGAGTCACCGCCGGCACTTTGCTGAAGCCATTCAAATTCACAGTTTTTGAACAACTATCTTCCAAAGTCGAAATCATCTTCTTATTCCCTTCGATATTAATTTGAGGCGCTCCCGTTGATGCTACTCTCCGGGCAACCATCGAAATCCGGTTAAAAGATATGTGTGCTCCAGTTCGTCGGAAGCGATAAGGCTATGGCCAAGTAGCGCAAAAACAAGAAGCTGTTTGCTCAGCGGAACCGTTGCCCCGATATCAAATTTTACAAGCTGCTGACGTGGATCGTCGGCCGTTCGATGAAACGCTTGCTCTGTTACTAACTCCATTAAAATTGAAGATTTACGAATCAGCGGTGCACCAACCCCAACTGCAGCCGATACAAAATCCTCGGTATCTGCTCTGGTCGATTTATTGTATCCAATGTTTGCAGTCAGCATGACGTCACCTTTACGGGTTTTTGCCAGTCGTCTGGAAATCAAAAACGGAAGTGTCGTAACCGTACCGAGTGAATGCAGATCCTGCTTCGAACTTTCTCCGCCAGGAGAATTAAATTGCACCTGTGGATAGATTGCAGCCTGCACTCTTGACACTTCGTTACCGTAAAATTGAAATTTCACGCCCAATTTTGAATCGCCTAGAGTGTTGCTTCGATTGTTGGACATCGCATTCGGAACTTCATATTTGATTTGGAGATTGTCGCCTATTCCATAGTTGATGTCGAAGAGCGGAAGTTCGTAGTCGGTGTTTGAACGATAGAAGTCTCCGTTCATAACGATATTAATCTCCCATCCATTGCAACCAGGAGTAGACGGATCATCGACATCGAGCGGAGGAGATCCGGGCGTTGTTGCTATTTCGTCCGCTTCCTCGAGGTGACAGTTGAATGTCAAACCATGCCACCGGTTCGTCGAGATGATCTCACTTTGTTTGAGTCTAATTTCGCCCACCGATTGAGCCTCAGCGTTTGCAATGAAGGCTCCAAATACTGCTAAGTTTGCAAGTACAATAATGATCAGCTTCATACCGCTCCCGATTGCTTTTCAAGATCCATGATTTAAAGTGAAACTCACACGTTTGCAATCCGCCGGCACAATATAAAATAATTGAATCGCCTTATGTCAAATATCCCTACCTTTCATACGTGTAATTTGGAATGAGTGAATCGACTTGCTAAAATTACGAAATAGCTCAATCCACGACTCAATTCTGTTTAAGACAACACTCAGATCAGTTTTAGAACGTGGTTTATGTTCGAGCCTCAATCGACATGATTCACCAAATCTGAAATGGCTGAAAAAGCGGTTCGAAATCGAATCAGTTTTTTATTGGAGACATAAGTCATGAGAGCACTCCTGCTTGCCTCTTTAATTGTTTTCACGACCTATGCTGCGTCAGTTTGTCGCGCCGGCGACTGCCAATCCCAGGCCATGGCCGCAGTTTCTAAATACGGCATTAAAGATTTGAAGCTTTTTGGGGTCGACAGGCGAGGCGAAAACAACAGCAAGGCATTGCTCTTTTGGTATGAGTCGTCTCGCTGTGGTTCGACGGGTTATATCAATGTAACAACAAATGAAAATTGTTATGTGAACGAAGTGTTCACACGCTACAAATGCATCATCCCGGGCCTTGCCCATTATTTTTAGATTGCGCGCACTTATCGCTTTTCGTTTTATCTAATGAACGAATTCAACTTTTATTGTATACATCCAACTTAAAAAGTTGAACGGCACAAGCGCCAATAGGGACCAATGAACTATCTGCCAAAATTAAACTCACGATATTGGTTTATGATGCTTCTCTGCACAACAATGGGCGAACTGATTGGCAATTTGCTATCTCGAAATTTTCAATTGGGCTACACGCAAGGGGCTTTAATTGATTTGGTCGTTTTTTGTTCGAGCGTCGGCGGCCTGATGTTCTTCGGAATCGAAGACGACTGGTCGTACTGGATATTAATTTTAATGGGCAACATCGGCGGAACTAACCTTGCAGATTGGGTCACATTGGAGCCATTAGCAAACGATACGACCTGGGGACTTCTTAAGCCGCTTCAGCTTGGTACGGAGTGGGGCTCATTAGCGGTTGCTGGCAGCCTTTCGTTCGTTCTGTTGATCCGTTATTTTTTTACGCGTTCGTCTGCGCGACTTTCAAGAGTCGGTGCAGCATTCTATTGGGCTGCCATTTTATTGAGTAGCACATTTGGAACGACCAGCGGGGATTTCATTACCAATGATACGCCGCTTGGAGCACTAGGGGGCAGTATCGCGCTCTTAATGTCGATCGGTGTGATTTACTTACTCTTCCGCTTAAGATTGCTCCTGCCATCCGTCGCCTACTGGCTCGTACTCGTGTTGATGCATCCAGTGGGTGCAACTATCGGGAATTATATCAGTAAACCAATAGGATTTAATTGGGGCAATATTTATACCAATCTCGTCATGGCTATTCTTTTCGTGCTCGTCTACTGCGTCGAACGCTCTCACAGTCACTTCACCGAGCGCCACGAAAAAAAAGTCTTCGCGCCTGGAGAAACTTGAATGAGTTTCTCGGGCATCGACTCTCCCGAGTTCCCTCCATTGGTGTTGAGTCCGGTGACCCTCACGCGATACTTGCCCGCTTTGATTGGAATGCGCGCAATTTGGAAACTTTCGGGCAATGTCGACCACTGACGAAGATCCGCACGGTCGGTCGCATTCAAAGCTAAAAATGCAAGGTCTCCTAACAATGGATTTTTTTGTCGAATCTGATCCGAGACCACTGCCTTTGCCGCAACCCCTGCGACTCGCATCGCCGCCAATCTCGCAAAATCGTCATTCAATGCTTTGATTGCCACTTGTTGAACACTGAAAATTCGATTGCTCGTTGCGCTCCTGCCGCCATCTTCAATCGTCAATTCAGCACGACGAGTGTTTGAGAAGACGGGAACAAGCATGGGAAAACGCGGACTACCTGGTCGCGGCTCTTTGCGAGGCCCCCAGCCTTGCTCATAAACTAAAACGATTTCTCCATACGCAGGGTCCCTCCACTCGGAACGTACCGCGACTTCTGGAAATTGCGCTTTCCATTTTGCGACGTCGTCCTCGCGTTGCGCGCGAATGGCGGCGCGGATAAGATCCTCACGCAACGGTTTGTAATCGGGAGCGAGTGCAAAGGCGCTCTTGTATGCGATGTAGGCGTCGTCCCAGTTACGGCCGGCCTCCCAAATTATCGCACTTAAATAAAACGCGAATGGATTTTGATCGTAGTTCTTTTTACCTTCGAATTTAAATTTGTAGAGAATCTCGTTGAGCCGTCTGGTTTCAACAAGGGCATCGTCCAATTCATTGAGATTAAGAAAGTTCACCGCGTTCATTGCGTTGATGAAGACTTTCTCGAAATCATCGCCTTTGTACTGAACCATCTCTTCAGAGAGCAAAAGTGACGAAGTCACTTTTGAAACCGAATGATAATCCTGAATACTGGCAATTTTTTGAGCACTCGCATATTGCTTTGCGCTCTCTTTGAATTTGCCGTCAATCTGAAGCGCGGTGGCGTAGTCGAGAAGGTAAACGAGTTGATCGTCACCCTCCACTTCTGCCAGTGGCTTTAAGAGAGTGACGGCTTTATCGGGATCATTTGCAGCAATGGCGCTGCGAGCGTCGGCGACTTTTGATTGGTAGGTTGCACATCCGGTGTTCAAAAAAACAAAGCACACCACTAAGCTTAAACTGACAACGTATCGGAGGACTAATTGAGGCGAAACCTTTTGGTCCGCAGCGAATTGAAACTCTTTTTGCGTTTGAACATTCATCCATTCACTCCGGCCGTGCAGCAGCTGACTTACAGACCTACCGAACGCTTGCGATATTTTTTACGGAGCTGCTTGTAGCCCGTCCAAACGATGACGTTCGTTTTTAAATTTGTGAGATTGAGCGTAACTTTGTAGTAAACCGATTTGTCTTTGCCCACTTCCTGAACGTTCGAATCGAGCCGCCCGTTGATGATGAAGTCCGCGCCCGTCTGTCCGCCCGCCGCTTTTTTACTTTCAGCGGAAACCATTCCACTATTTTCATAGTTGTACTCGTTGGCAACGTCATCGCGTGCTTCTTTATCAACAAAGGCAACTTTGCCGGTATTTGTGATGTCGGCACGAACCATGTCCATAATGCTTTGAGTATCGATATGTTCGTCTGTTTTATTCTGCAATTTCGTCACGATCACGATCGGTGGACGTTTTGCCGTATTGATCGCCGGACTTTGCGAGAGACTTGCAACGAGGTCGTGGACCACCCGT
>JAYVND010000119.1:0-2149 GCA_043758635.1 Bdellovibrionales bacterium | reverse complement strand
GTGCTTTCAGTTTCAAAAAGAAATAAAAATTGCTTTTGCCACAGCTGCACGGCAGCTCTCCAATTCACAGGAAGCTGTGCACCCAGATGTGGCGGGAGCGGAGTACGATGGGAACACTCCGGGCATTTGCCTGCTCGAGAGTCCGGGTAGTGCCCGAACTCCCGCTCATCGTCCTGTTTCTCTTGAAAGTAACATTTCCATCAATTACCGGGGTCTGGATCTGTGTTGGTCAGGATTAAATTTTCTATACAACTGCCTGTAAACTGCACCGCACTCTCAATCGGTGAAGCGGGACTTTGCAAACCATTTGGCTGTGTCTGCGTACGTACCTTTTGAAAGAATCCACTGAAGGCCATCTGAGTAGAATCTTGGTTATAAGTAAATTTTGCCACCTGATGAATCCACTGGCTCGATTTCAACCCAGTTTGAAATCCGACGGTCATATCAAAACTGAAACCATCCGACGATAAAGTTTCGCGTTCTGCAAGCCTGACTGCGGCGACGGCCCAGTCACGAAGTAACACCGGAGAGCCACCATCATAGATATCACCACCGAAAACGATACTCTTACCAAAGGTTAACTTTGAGAATTGCTCGAAGCTTGAGCCATCAATTGTGCCGTCACCGCTTGTATTACCGCGCGCGATCTGGCCAAGGATTTTTCTGAAGCCGTCAGGATTTGTGATTTCAATAGGAACTGAAAAGTTAACTCCCTTGTCAGTAGTTGCAGTGCAGACAAAATTCCATTGCTCTGTAACAAACGGTCCTTGTCTGTAGGAACCACGAGGATATGCACGCGTCAGATGCTCAACAGCTGCTTGAGCGCTGCCAGTTAGAATTATTGCGAAGAATATCAATAGGCCATGAAGTTTCTTTCCTAAATTCATATCTGGAATTTCCTTTTCAATTATACGATCGTTTAGAAATTTCTCTTATTCAAACCGTGTGGTAGCGACGATTCACTGATCAATCTGAATCCTGCAGCTTGAGAAGAAGGGGTTATCATGCATTTCTTGCGAAGCCATAGTCCGAGCACGGGAGCACGTGCGCGCCAGACGATTCCGAAACTGGCGTAAAAAAAGTTCAAGCTTTCATGAAAGTAGACTCACGCTGTTCATCTTGCCCCTGCCTCGCAAACGAATTTTTGCAAAGACGACCGCACTAAGATCATTCGAAAGAGAGATCTCGCTTCTAATACGAAGGCCAGATTGACAGGCGTTTGATAACGAACCCGTAAATCTGGCGGTGAGGAGCAATCTGTTATGACTCAAATTCATTCATAAGTTTCGGTTTATGGGATGATGTCTAAATCGCCTTTTTGGGTGATCGCGACGACAGTCGGTTGCGCGGCTAGAAACCGAATTTGGGACGAAGTCAGGTTTACGTAAAAGTAAGGTGTTCCACTTCTCGCTGGAGCTCTCTTCGCTTTCATTCCAGCCGCAGCAAATTCAGCCTCATTCGCATTCGCGACAACAATTGCCGCCATCGTCGCGCTATCATTGTCGCTCGGGTGTTGAGCTAAAAAGGATTTGATTGCCGTGTCAAATGTCGCCGCCCGTACGCTCGTCGTTAATAAAAGTGCTGTGAATGCGATAAAGAAAAGGTTTTTCATTTTTGAGTCCTTGTTCGTTCGGTCTGTGGAATTACAGAAGCCGCAATATACAGGTCTACGCTGCGCGGCAACAGAGGAATTCAACTCATTCACCACTTTCCATGCCTGTAAACCGCACGTAAGTGTGATAAATAAGTGCACAGGTGGTTCAGATGGAAACTGTGCGCATAGATATTCTCAAAGCTATTCGCGGTCGACGCTCGCAAAGTGCGGTGAGTCGCTTGATGGGCTATAGTTATAACCAGCTTTACCGTTGGGAGAGCGGCCATACGCAGCTGCCGTGGAGTGAATTCGCCCGCTTATGTGAAGCCTGCAAGATCGACCTCAGTGGCGCCCTCAAAGCGACACTTAAATATTCTGGAGATCCTCTGCGGTCTGATAGGTTCCTCAAATTTCTATTCGGTGATCGAAATGTTGCCAGAGTGAGCCGCTCCCTGGGCCTTTCTCGCTTCCTGCTTATGAAATGGATGAAAGGATCCTCCGAACCTACTTTGGATTGGGTGCTGGAGTACTTTCAGCGTCGAGATCTCCTACTAG
>JAYVND010000118.1:0-2160 GCA_043758635.1 Bdellovibrionales bacterium | reverse complement strand
GAGCGCGGCCATCGAGTCAGGTGTCGCTCCACCGAAATGCTCTTTGTACTTTTTAATGAAATCAACCACGGCGGTGTCGGTGCTCTCGGTCGTGTAGTGGTTCGAGAAGTAGCCACCGTTGATCGCCTCTTTACCAATCTCGTAAAGTTTTGAGCTGTCCCAGCCGTCGCCACCCATGAGGGGGGATGTAATGCCGAGTTGTTTTGCTTGGCGAGCAATCAAACCCACCTCGGTGTAGTAACCCGGAACAAAAATCGCATCGGGCTTGGAGCTACGGATTTGAGTGAGCTGTGCTTTGAAATCTATTTCGCCAGATTGGTAGCTGGCATCGCTCACGATTTCGCCACCGAGAGCTTTAAATTTTTTAACGAAGTAATCCGCAAGGCCGACCGAGTAGTCCGATTTCACATCGCGAAGGATAGCAACTTTTTTCGCTTTCAAATTCTCGGCCGCAAACTTTGCCATCACGGTACCTTGAAACGGATCAATGAAGCAGACACGAAAGATGTAATCGCCAACTTCGGTCACTTTGGGATTGGTTGATGCCGGAGTTATTAGCGGGATCTGATTTTGCTGAGCGATCGGTGCGGCCGCCAAGCTGCGAGAGCTTGCCACTTCGCCTAAGAGTGCCAAGACTTTGTTTTGCGAGATCAAACGAGTGACCGTCGCCGCTGCTTCCTCGGCTTTGCCAGCATCATCGAGCGCGATGATTTTAATTTTACGACCTTTCACTCCGCCAGCTGCATTGCGCTCGCTCAAGGCAAGCTGAATGCCGTTGTCGGTGCTTTGCCCGAAGGTTGCTTCGCCACCGGTGAGCGAACCGAATTCTCCCACCAAAATCTCGTCCGTCGCGCCACCTGCCGCGTGTTCGCTATCTTTGGCGGCTCCGTCTTTTTTTGTGCAACCTGTGGCCGTCATGACAAGTCCAGCCACTGCAATTACCAAAACGGTGCGAGCATGCATGCGAAAATCAAATCGGGACATCATCGTGAACCTCATAAGCAGTAAGACCAATTGTCTGTTTGCAAAGCGTACATGAAACGAGAGGAAGAATCAGGCGAAAGAATCAAGTCGAAAGTGTTTGGGCGAGGAGAACCAATTCGCGAGAAATTTTCTTCTTTTGCCCGAGAGCTTCTGAAAAAGGAATGATGATCATTTCTCCGTGGTGGAGTCCGACCATCGAATCACACTCTCCACGTCGGAGAGCTTCAACTGCGTGCGCACCAAAACGACTTGCCAAGATTCGATCGCTCGACGTGGGGCTCCCGCCGCGCTGAATGTGGCCGAGCACACAGACCTTTGCATCGAAGCCGGCTTTTTTTCGAATCGCCTCGGCTAAATCATAGGCGCGTCCAGGCTTATGTCCTTCGGCTGCAACCAAAATCGAACTCTTTTTACCGCGCGACATGCCTCGACGAATATGTTCGATAGCCTGGTCAACGGTGATCGGGTTTTCCGGAAAGAAAACTTCTTCGGCTCCGCCTGCAACGCCAACATCCACCGCAATAAAACCAGAGTCGCGCCCCATCACTTCGACGATAAATAGACGATCATGTGAAGTCGCCGTGTCGCGAATTCGATCGATTGCGTCAAGCGCGATATTGACTGCAGTGTCGAAGCCAATCGTGAGCTCAGTCCCAAAGATATCGTTGTCGATCGTCGCCGGCACACCGATGATTGGAAACTGATGTTCATGCCAAAGAGCGTGTGCCCCGGTGAACGAGCCGTCGCCACCAATGCAAACCAGCGCATCAATTCCAACTTCGCGAAGCTTTTGGACAGCTCGAGTTCGCACGTCGGCCTGATGGAACTCAGGCGAGCGTCCCGTTTTTAAAATCGTCCCGCCACGCTGAAGGATATTTCCCATAGAGTTGAGATTGAGTGGAACAAATTCACCCGAGATCATCCCGGGATAACCACCGATGACACCCGACACTTCGAGACCATAGTGAATTCCAAATCGAACAACCGATCGAATCGCGGCATTCATGCCAGGCGCATCGCCACCGCTGGTGAAAACTCCGATGTGCTTGAGAGCTTGAGGATTGAACTGCGGCATAGCGTCTCCTACTCGGGTAGTTACAGTCCTGAGCCTAGCGGAATCGCGTGGATGAGAAAAGCCTGGAGTGCGAGAACGGCATAAAAAAAAGGGAACAGGCG
>JAYVND010000117.1:0-2165 GCA_043758635.1 Bdellovibrionales bacterium | reverse complement strand
GTGCATCGTAAAAAAGAGCTTCGATATAGTCGAATGAAAACTGACAAATTAAAAAGGCAACGGCTAAGCCAATGCCAACGCGAACAGCCGTGCTGTAGACGAGGCTTGAATTTTTGAACGTGAGAATGCTCATCAAGCGCGAACTGAGTTGTGATCTCTGGACCGGCGTCGGGGGCGTCGTCGTCATTGAATCCTAGCTTGAGAACTTTAATTGTTTTTTCGACGCATGCTCGCCCTCGCACAGCACTTGCGAGCACGCGTTCAAGTCCGCGGCGTGAATCAGTCCGTTTTGTATAAATGAATCACGCTTTTCGTCGCGCACACTATGCTCAACCAGAGACGGGAATGCAACCACCCATGCGCGGAGGGCGCGGAGCTGAGTTAGAGGTGTCGGTCGACGAAGCCACAGGTTTTGACTCGATCTTTTTAATAAATTTCACGCTTTCGTCCTCTCGTGAGTGGGTGTCAGATTTCGTTTTCGAATGCGATGAGTTTGTTTTCATAATCTCAGCTTGTTGGTTGTTGGTGAGTTCTTGAGTGGGCATACAATTGGATTCCCTTTGCGATGATGCTTCTCGTTCTTTGGCAGAAGACTTGGTCTCGTTGATGCTTTGATCCAGTTTTAGTTTTGTTGACGTGCATGCAGCCACCTCCGCAGATGAAGCGGGCCCAGCAACTCCTGCAGCCGTTAAGTTCAAGCACCGGATCCGCGTAGGCTGCCAGTTTTTCCGTGTCGATGAATGCTCCATCGCCAAGGACTTCTTCCGGATCGTTGACGAACCATTGGCAAGCGTAGAGCTTACCGGATGTGTCGACCTGAAGAAGGCTTTTGCCCGCGCCACAGTGGTTGTGCACACGCTCGCGGCTCTCAAGAACTCGAAACGTCTTATCAAACAAACCTAGTTTGCAGAGTGCCGCTTCTCCGCCATCGAGATAGGCCCGATCGGCCACGCGCAAAAGGCTTGCAGTATAGGCATCGCTCGCGGCTTCGTCGTTAAGATCTGCAGCAAAATCAAATTTAATGCTGTCGAGATCAAACGGTTTTAAAAACTCGTAAGTCGCTTCGACATCGGTGAAATGCTTTCCGAAAACCGACCCGACGCTGAGAGAGCCCAGCTCATGGCGCACGTCCGTGAGATTTTTTAAACCACGCAAAGTTCGCAGAGTGGATCCAAGGCCACCAGCAGTTGGTCGCTGGCGATCATTGATCTCCGGAGGTCCATCAAGACTCACAGTTACGTTGGCGGAAAGCGAAGCGAGCAGGAGGGCGATCTCGCGAGTCACAAGCGTGCCATTGGTCACAATATCAAAGCGCAACCGTATGTTTCGTCCTGCCACTTGCAGTCGGGCAAAGCGTGCAATTTGAGAAATTTCGGTAGGATAGATAAGCGGCTCGCCACCGAGAAAAGTGATCACAAATTCAGCGTCTTTCGGGACCGAATGGAGGAGCATCTGCAGCTGGTCGTAAACTTTGGTGAGATCAATGCGCTTGTCGTCTGATCCGTAGGTGCCGTCTCCGCCTGCTGCGCAGTAGGTGCACTTTAAATTGCAAATCTGAGCGATATTGATCGTGAACGAGCGAACGTTCTGTTGCAGAATTTGGTCGCGGACTTCGAGATCTTTCTCTTGGTCCCAATTTAAGACCTCTCGAGTGACTTCACTCAGCTCAGAATCAATTAGGTTGCCGTCAGTTGAAAGTAGCTGCGCCCTCACGTCTGGCAGGTTCTCAAGATCGCTGGTCTTCAGCTTGAGAGCATTTAGCGAGCGAATCGCTCCGAGGACTTCGCGCTCTAAATCTGCCACCTGCAAATTTTCAGCGTGAAAACCAATGATCCCGGTTTTCGCGTTTTCACCCTGCGCCAATGCGCCAGACAGAGAGTCGAATGTGACATCTCCAGGCTCCGATTGGATCGACACGATATTGTGAAAACGCGAGAGCTTCATTGAGTAATGGTCCTTCTGTTAGAACGCGAACGCTAAATCTCATTCTGGAACTAATTCTGGATCTGGATCAGGATCCACGCGACCTAGTGGCAAAGTGCACCTTTGCTTTGAGGGCTCTTTCATATGCGATGACTCAAGCGATGACTGAGGCAATAGCTAGCAATAACTTGGCCACCTTTCGAGTACTGGGAAGCTCCGCAGATCGAAAGCAAGGGGTGATG
>JAYVND010000116.1:0-6901 GCA_043758635.1 Bdellovibrionales bacterium | reverse complement strand
TGAACAGGGGCAAGCGGCCTACGCCCAGATGGCTTCGGCCACGCACCCGACTTATTATGTTGGTGTGGAATTCAAATCAGCGCTTGATTCGTCTCTCTACCGCGGAGCCATTGCAAATGCGGGTGTTGGAGTGAAGATTGCCGAGAATAACGTGGGGCTCGCGCGAGACAATGTTCAGGATTTGCTTGCTCAGCTCTCACGAACTGTCAGCGCTGCCTTCGTCGCGGCAAGTTCATCGCAAGATATTGTCAAGCAGCGTGAGCGGGTCGTGCATGAATTGGAAGCTGCTTACCGTCAGGGTCGTCAACCACTCGTCGAATTGATTAGGGCTTACGACGATCTGTTCGCAGCGCAGCTGAGGTCGGCAACGTCTATAGGCGATTATCATAAGTCACTCAATGCGCTGGCTGCCGCGCGCGACGAACTCGTGCCGGATGTTGCCGCAGGGCAGACCATTGAGAAGTAGCGCGCTGGTCGAGAGCCCCGAAAGTTGCATCGACTAATTGCCGGAGAATGCCCGGGCGAGTCGTCAAACTCGAGTTGTGTTTGAGTTGCGGAGCGCAAAATCGAAAGTTCCTATGAAGTTTGCAAGTTGCGGCTCTGATCTGTTTGAACTCGAGAATTAATTAATTAGTTAGATAGATGACCAATAATTTATCCTGTCGGTGAACGACGTAGAAAGTCGGGTGGATCATGAAAGCAGAAAAAAATAGAATGAAAACTTTGTTTGCCACATCCATCCACAGTGCTAGTCATGCCGGGCGATTTGCAACAAGGGCTGTGCGCGCTCCTGTCTTGGCATTGGTCCGGGCATCATCCCGCGCATTGTTCCGCGCATCTTCCCGCGCATTGTTCCTGGCATCGATTGTTGTCGGCCTGACAGCTTGCGGCGGTGTGGGATCTCAGGAGGATTCTTCGGCGGCGCAAGTCGCACGCGATTCTCAAAAAATTCAGGCTCGGTACAATATTGTTGCGGGCACCTACAACGGCATGATCACATTCGCGTCGACGGGCGCGGGTGCCGTATCGACGAAGAGTTATCCGAGCATTAAGGCAACTCTTTTTATTTATACGGTGCCAATCGTGGACGGAAAATTAGCAGACGGATCTGCAAAGATTCGCCCTGAACTTCGTGCACGCTTTCGCCTAGATGAAATTCCAACTCCGACCGATATCACCACAATGGTGGGTGACTACGATCAATCGGGCAAAGTGTCGTTTGCTTCGTTAATGACTGAGGTCAACCCGATCCAACTCGCGGGTCAGATGCTCGGTGGACAACTTCGAGTCGATGTTTCACGTCAAGGTGGTGTTTGGGGCACGTTCGCTTCCGACCACACGTCGACCTCAGCTGCTGCGCCAGCTCAAGGTTACATTCAGGAGGAATACGAGCGATACCGCATTCTCTACCACACGGTCGAAGGCACTTACACGGCCAACGTGAAGATGCCCAAAGGCAAAGGATACGGCGTTGAGATTGTTGTGAGTCAGAATGATGAAACAACTTCGACCTCTGCGGGGAACGTTCTTCTTCCGGCTTTGGCGGCCCACTACCGTCGCCTGGACGTGATCCAAGGAGAAGGGATTGCGGAGTACACGCTTCGCCTTGATTACGATGGATTGACTCACGTTGCGATCATGCAAAGCATTTCGCCAGACAAAGCAATTCCCGGCTCGGCGCAAATCTCCGTTCGCGGAGAGATCGTAAACCACGTTTTAAAAGCGCAGATCTTTGATAAGTTCGGCTATGTTGGAGATTTCATCGCGGTGGCGAAAAACATTCCGCCCTTGCCGCCGCTGCACTGACTGCACTCCGAATGTCCACCGAATTTCCACCGACTTTCCGCTGACTTTCCGCTGAATGTGAATGTGAATGTGAACAGATGCACTGGCGGTGCACCAATTATTTTAAGCGAGCGGGGCAAGCTGGATCGCGCGAGAATGGTGCGCAGAGAAGGTATCGAGTCACCGGGCCGCTAGGTCCGACGGGAATCGTGGTTCCTAGAACGACCGCTTGCCAAGGTTCGTGCGCGTAATATCTGGTCTCGCCCGTCACCGTATTACTCTGTTGTGCAGCAATCGCCGAAATCTGTGTTGCAACACCTACGAGAGCCGAGCGATCTTGAGATGCCACCAACCAAGCAGGGTCGGTCGGATCGACCTTTTTTATGAGATCTTCAGATGCGGCATTAAATGCATCGAAGCTCGCGCCGTGCACAGTAATAATATCCATGAGCTCACCGTCTTTCAGATCAGCTTGGCCCAACGTGAATGGTTCAACCCGTTTTTCGAGTGCCAATATCTGGTCGAGCGATTGCTTAAGTGGTGAGAGATTCGGTGCCAATTGGTGGAGAGCTCGGTAATTTGGAAGAGATTCGCAGCGCTTGTAAATCAACTCAGTAGGGCAACCCGAATTGTTACTTGCGTCCCCATCCCGGCAGCGCGCAGGCAAGGTGTTGAGATGTTGAGTGGTTAAAAAGTAGTTCATCGATTCGAGCGCATAAGGGGAGCCGCGGGTCCCGTCGTCACGGGTAAAAACCATGTCGGGTGCAACGAGGACGAATGCATTCAGTTCGCGAAAGCGTCCATCATCCAAATGATTGCGTGCGATTCCGATGTCGCCGGCAAGAGGCAATTCTGATTTACCTACCGTTCGACAGATGGGAGTGCCCATCAGCTGCGTGAACTCAGAGTCGTCTGTGTAGCGCTGAGTTGCGATCATCTGGTTGACGAAGAGCACGGCGGTCCATCCGGAAGGACCATCGTAAAAAGAATGGCGATAGAGGAGTGGACCGATCGCTCGCGGAAGACTTGCACCAATTTCGGCCACGCAGTAACCGTTTGCCTGATTCGTCGAGACTTTTGAATCGACCTGACCCCCGCCGTTTGAGGGCTCGATGCTCTTGAGCTTTGAGTCGAGTTTTGCAAAGGAGCTCACCAGAAAATTCACGACTCCACACGGGGATTTGTCGCCGCCACTGTCGAGGCCACTCGCGTCGGCCTTCGCGTAAATGCGAAATCCAATCGCAGATTTGACAATATGCCACTCGGGATGGGTGGCAAGTGCCGTCACCGGCTCCCGGCTGATGTCGACGGGTTTTAAGCGGGGATTATGAACTTCAAATTCTTTCACTTTTGGAGTGCCTGTTGGTGCAGGGGCGAGTGCAAGCGCAGGTTTTGATGCCGTCGCTTGCGCATGTGCGATGCTGCCAGAAAACGCTGCAAGGCTCGAAATTATGAGCATGATCTGGAGAAAAGGTGATTTCAAGTCGGAACTCCTTTAAGCGTGGCTCGGTCAATAAACAAATCGATGTAAATTAAGGGAGAAAACGAGTGCGCTCGGTTGCAGTTGGAATTCTGCATGTGGACATTTTGCCGAAGAACTCATAGCGACGATTCGCGATTGCATCGTAAATTCGGTCACTCAAAGAACTTGGTATGACAAGAAGTAAAGTCGAAATCAGGCGAATCGGGAAGAGTTGAAATCCTTTGGCCTGCTTCATGACCATTAAGACCGCCGCACTTTTACGGTAAAGTTTGCCGTTAAGGCTGAGAACCACCGACGAAAGATTGCGAATGGTATCGCCGTCGAGCATGTGTTTCGCCGTTTGCCCCTGCAGAGGTGAAAACAAAATATGTTGAGTTGAATTTCCGAGAGCGATGATCCAATCAACAAACTGATTGCAAAGTCCGCAGACGCCGTCAAAAAAAACGATCGGTGTCGCATAAGATTTTTCGTTTATTTCATAGGCGTTGGGCGTGTTCGGCATGTTGCCAGAATACCCGAGTTTAAAGGTGCGAGTCCAGTCCGGGTTTGTTTCTCGCGAAACTTGATGACGGATCCTCTTGATCTCTGATGGAGTGATTGCCATGAGACATTATTGGAGTGACCGGTGGAACGCCGAGTCCAGTGATAATTCCATTTTTGCTATTTTATAAATTGCCGTTGAGTGGAGTCGAGCTTGCAAAAAATTAAACGATTAACGCGCGAAGAGGCACTTCATAATCTCAATTTAAATTCGAATGCTCAATTAAATCCGGCCCGTCAGGGTTACCTCGCGATGTTCTCAACCTGGACGGGCGGGATTATCACTGATTTAAGTTTGATGTCCGTTCCCGTTGACGATCATATTGTTCATCGCGGTGACGGAGTATTTGAAGCGATCAAATGCATAGCGGGTAAACTTTATGCGCTGAGGCCGCACCTGGAGCGTTTGGAGCGCTCGGCGGCTGCAATTGAAATAAATTTGCCACACTCGCTTGAGGAGATTTCTCAGATTTGTCGTGAGACCCTCCGGGTTGCGATGGAAATTGCCGGTTCGACTGAAGATTTCATGCTTCGGCTTTATATTTCGCGGGGTCCGGGTGGCTTCACAACCAATCCTTACGAAACATTGGGTGCTCAGCTTTATTTGGTGATCACTCGCTACAACCCTGTGCCTGAAGCGAAGTATCAGACCGGCGTCAGTATTGGTACAAGTTCAATTGGCGTAAAGGAAGGAAGATTTGCGCAGATTAAAAGCTGCAATTACCTCGCAAACGTCTTGATGAAAAAAGAAGCCGTCGATCGCAAGTTGGATTTCACGTTGAGCTTGGATGCGTCTGGAGCCTTTGCGGAAAGCTCGACAGAAAATTTCGCAATCGTCTCCGCCGAAGGTGAATTTTTGATTCCGCACTTTGATCGGACGCTCCGCGGGATTACGGCGGTTCGAGTGATGGAGCTAGCAGCTGAGCTAGTGAAGAGTGGAGAGTTAAAAGCAGTGAGAAATTCGAATTTGTATTTGAATGATGTTCTCATTGCAAAAGAGGCTATGATGCTTGGTACGACCCTCGACGTTCTGCCTGTTGTTGAATTTGATGGGAAAAAGATTGGCGAAGGTCGACCTGGAATCAACACGTTGAATTTACTGAGGCTATTGAGGCATGATATTAGGACAGGTCTTGATTGATAAGCAGTAACTAGAGTTATCGAGGCCAAAAGTGAGATGAAGGGGAGTGCGTGGAAGGACAATCGAAATCAAAAAAGGTCAGCGCAAAGTCGGCGGCAAAGAAACGTGATGAGGTATTTTGGAAAGTTTTGAACTCAGCACTCGAGCTTGATTTTCGCAAAGGCTATCTGAAGTGGACGATGAGTGAGCTCTCTCGCAAATCTTCGATCACTCGGTCATTGATTTATTATCACTTTGGGCGATCAAAACTCTCAATTCTCCAGGAAGCTGTGAACGTGATTGGCACGGAGTTAATCGGTGTCGACAATGAGCGAATGCAAATGTGGGCCGAGGGACGCTGGGCCGACAGCATGTCAAAGACTCGGCACGTGCTTGCGATGGCGCCGTCGCTGTGCAGTTTTTATTTGCTGCATCGTGAACGTCCCACTGAGATTGGCGAGGCTATGCGAAAACTCGAGAAGGCTTACATTAAAAAGCTCGAGACGATTTTTCACAGTCTGCCTCCAGAAGGAATCCTGGCGGTCTCAGCATTCTTTTTCGGAATCACGTTTTCCCCAACCATGACCGATGACGCGGTCGACTATGCGGTCAAGGCGCTTCAGAGTTTCGTCGGGCCAATCAACACGTTACGCTTGCCCCGCCGATAGGACCCATTTCAATTGCACGGACGTCCGTTGGACCGACATCCGTCGGCGCGACTTCAATTGTACCAACATCCGTCGGATATAAGTCCGTTCGTGAGTTGTCGCACCCCCGGTATAGTCTGGAAAATCTCAGTAAATGTCAGTATATCTCTGGGGCTTCATTGTCGAAGTGCAGCTTCATAGACTTAACACCAATCGAACTGATGGGCCTATTCCGGCTTGTGACGGCAAGATTAAAGGCAACCTGGGAATGTTCACCGAGCATCAGTAAATCATTTTGAACATTGCTCGTGAGCTTCTTCGAAATGTAACTGTCTTGTACGTCCATGATCTCTCTAGTGATTGAGAATTGACCGGAGACCATTGAAATTGTTAATTCATTTTGCACGGCCTGATGCAAAACTGCCTGCAGTTCAGCAGTTTGTTCAACTTTCATCTCGGCAATCACCGGATAATCAGTTTGGAACCCCTCACGATTTTTGCAATTTAACAATCCGCGACCTTCGGCTTCTGGTTGAAGTGCTGCCTGCTCATTTTGTTCCATCGAGAAAAACAGACTCAAGTTGCATGTCCAATGCGTGTCGGTACTCAGTCGGGCCAACGCAATGCCACGCTCCTGCGAAAAGTAAATTCTTTTTTGCCGGTGCGAATGAATTTTGATTTTAGTAGCACCCGGCAACAATTCCATTTTTGCAATCGCGTACTGCGAATGTAAAGTGCTAACGATGCTCAGCAATAAGGTGAGTATGAACCGATGCAAAATATTTGAGATTGCCATGAATCACATCCTTTATCTCAGGCACCGCGCCTGAATATTTTGACCTGCGCTCAGATACTGCTTCGACCGCACTGCCACCGCTTATATTCGTGACATACAATTGTGACAACGAATCACTGGTTTTGAGCATTATTCTTGACCACCTACTGTGCCCAAGAGAGAAAGCCTAATGCCTGGTTATAAAATATGACGAGCAGGTAGATAAGTGATGTTGAAGGCATCAAATTTATGTCTCAAATTCTTGACGAGCAACGGACGCAGAGACAACTGTTGTCTCAGTTCATACACAACTCGACCATGGGCTTACCGGATTGTGCATTTGAAGATGATGTGGCCATTGTACCCTCAATTCTTTTGCTTGAGACCTAGGCCAATCGGCAGGATGAACGTTGATGTTTTTTTTGAGCTTGAGAAATTTTAACCGCAATCTTTTTTTTGGATCAATTGGATTTGGCCTGGTGAATTCGTTCGGGCTTTTTCTGATGTCTGCGACAGCCGGTGCGGCACCGATGTCATCGACGCCCTCGGGG
>JAYVND010000115.1:0-2169 GCA_043758635.1 Bdellovibrionales bacterium | reverse complement strand
ATGGGGCGAATGCTGCCCCATGATTTTCGATTGTATAACATGTACTCATCTCGCTTCTCTCCCTGCAGAACATAGAAGCGCCAATTTTGAAGATTTTTTCCCGAAGGAGCGTGGACCGTTCCCGCAAACACACGATCCAAAACTTCTTGAGGTATCGAATCGACTTTAAATTTTCGAATCGAACGACGCGCGCGCATCAGCCGGTAGACCTCGTCACGAATGTCTGTCGTGAACGGACGGAAGTCGGGGTTCTGGACTGCGGCAGTAGGTGATCCGGGTGTTTCATTTTGATTCGTCATGGGATGATCGTAGTCAGCGAGGCTGGCTCACTACAAGATATTACGCTTTGGGCTCTGTCGAAGAGTTAAACGAACTGTCGTCGCTGTGACAATCGAAACCCTCAATCAAAACTTCAGTCATTTCAATTGCCTACTCTCGCCTACTTGAACTCGGGCAAGAATTCGTCGATCTTGCGCGAATATGACCAACTTATCAACATTCTGGACCTCGTTAAGTTGCTGAATTTGCTATTCTTTTATATATGTCAATGGCACAAGTTTTGTAGTGTTTTGTAGTGTTTTGTCGTTATGTAGTTGTGTTGGTTGAGGTGCAGGCGGGCGCTGTTTTGCAACACTCGCACAGCGACTGGTTTTCTCAAACGAGGTGAATAGTGCAAGCACAATTGGCTTTTCAAAATTGGATTTCGAATCGCTCCGTCACTCGTTTTGGGCGCGCCCTGCTAGTCACATTTTTCTTAGTCGCCATGGCGATTGTTCTGCATCCTACGCTTCGTTATGGAGCTCGCAGCTACGTCAACAATGACCATCGCACGGTTGTTTCGACCGCTCGCGGCGATCTTCTTGGTAATGGAAAATCATTTACCGTCGTCAAAGTTAAGACTCACGAAAATTTATTTTTGGAGATCTATGAGCCGATTGCTGATGGCACCACGCGACTGGTTTCAAAAATTTCTTTAGCTGATAAAAAAGATGGGTACTTCAGCTTCAATGGTCAGGCAACAAACCTTGCGATCGCGTCCATCGACGGTGAGTCAAGTCCCGAGATCGTTGCACCGAGTTTCGATCAGAATCTGGTGGGTCACTTGAACGTGTTTAAATACGATCCATTATCAAAAGAATTTCAGCGGGTTATGAACTGATCATCTCGAGATTGTATGGCTCCGCAAGACTGAGCGGACTCAATCGATACCTGTAGGACATTTTTCGCAGGCCTGAATTCATTTCTGAGCAGGTGCTTTTTTTACTGAGACGTTTGCTTTCGCACCAGGCCCTGTTTCGACTGATGCTTTCAACTTTATTTCTCCCGGCGCCTCTCGAACTTCTTCTGGAGCACCCTTGCGATCGCGAAGATCACGCCAAGATTTGGCACCGACCTTTTTGCGATCCGCCAGCCACTGAGTCACCGCCCCTTGGTGCTGAGCATAGGACTTCGAAAAAATATGGGTGCCATCCAAGTGGGATACAAAAAAGAGGTACTCACTTGTCGCCGGCTGGCCCGCCGCTTTAATAGCAAGCATCCCTGGATTCGCGATCGGTCCGAATGGAAGTCCATCAATCGCGTATGTGTTGTAACGAGTCGGCGCATCGAGATTGGCGCGGCCGATTTTGCCGTCCCAATGTCCTTCGCGCTCCCAAATTCCGTAGATCACTGTTGGGTCCGTTTGCAAACGCATGTGAATGCGCAATCGATTGTGAAACACCGAAGAGATCACTGGGCGCTCTTCGGGTGCACCGGTTTCTTTTTCGATAATGCTCGCAAGCGTAACGAGCTCGTGGCGAGAGAATTTAGTTTTGTTCCAATCCGGCAGCTGCGAAAGTTTTGCGTAAACTTCCTTAAAACGTTCCACCATAATTTTAACAAGACCACGAGCCGTCGTGTATTTGGTGATCTTATAGGTCTCTGGAAATAGGTAACCCTCGAGCGACTCATGATCTTCACCTAAGAGTTCGTGAACTAGATTCTTGTCTCGAAAAATGACGAGAGCCTGATCGCGAGTACAGAGTTTTGTGCTAGCAAAAATATCGGCAATCTCGAAGATATTAAGTCCTTCTGCGATCGTGAGGATATGCTCGATACTTTTGCCAGAGGTGATCACGTCCATCAGTGTTCGCGGAGTTACATCTTTGTTCATAAGATATTCGCCGACTC
>JAYVND010000114.1:0-6911 GCA_043758635.1 Bdellovibrionales bacterium | reverse complement strand
ACGCGCGATTGCTGTCAGCATCCCCGTTCGAATGGATGATTACCGCGTGCGAGTTTTCACTGGCTTTCGAGTTCAGCACAGCTCAACTCTTGGGCCCTATAAAGGCGGTATTCGCTACCACCAAGATGTGACGCTCTCTGAAGTTGCGGCTCTCGCGACTTTAATGACATTTAAGTGTTCACTTTTGAATCTTCCACTTGGTGGCGGAAAAGGCGGAGTTCGAGTGGATCCAACTCAACTCTCGCGCACAGAGAAACAGAATCTCACACGCCGTTACACGTCTGAGCTCGGTCAAGCGATTGGCCCAGCAGTCGATATCCCTGCTCCCGACATGGGAACGGATGCACAGACAATGGCGTGGATCATGGACACATACTCTCAAGAAGTTGGCTACGCACAGCCCGGTGTTGTGACAGGTAAACCAATTGAGATTGGTGGCTCGCTTGGTCGTACGGGAGCCACTGGACTCGGTGTCGTTTTCTCGGCCGAAAAAGCGCTCGAGAAAATGAAAATGAGCATGGATAAAATCACGATGGTGATCCATGGATTCGGTAACGTTGGTCAGCACGCCGCCCTCTATGCACATCAGCGTGGAGCACGCATTTTGGCAGTCAGCGATGTTTCGGGAGGAATCTTCAATGCCGACGGCCTCGACATTCCGGCAGTTCTTCGCTACGTCGGCGAACATAAATTGGTTCGCGGCTGCCCAAATACGGAGCCGGTGACCAACGAACAGATTCTCACTTTGAAGTGCGATGTCCTCGCACCTTGCGCGATGGAAAATGTGATCAACGGTGACAACGCGCACCAGATTGATGCGAAGATTATCGTTGAAGGTGCCAACGGACCGTGCACAAACGAAGCGAGCAAAATTTTAACGGAGCGTGGAGTTCTCTGCGTTCCCGATATCTTGGCCAACGGCGGTGGTGTGATCGTGTCCTATTTCGAGTGGGTTCAAGGTCTTCAGCATTATTTCTGGAATGAAGATGAAGTGAACAACAAGATGAAGCAAATCATTACGGGCGCCTTTGATAAAGTTTGGGAACTCAAAACCGAAAAGAACATCGACATGCGGACCGCAGCGATGGGTCAAGCGGTTCGCCGACTCGAACGCGCGATGTTGCTTCGCGGCCTCTACCCGCGCTGATCACTTTCGCTCTCCGTCAAAGGCCCTTAATGAAACCCTGGCTCTGGATTCCACCGAAACTTGCGCATGATCTGAGTCCAGTTGCCTTGCAACTTTACAGTGCGTTTCTCAAGGGCCTGAGTGATCAGTCGATTCCCGTTTGGCAGTCCCTCGAGTGGCGCGGTCTTCATTTTCCGAATCGCCTCGGCATCGCTGGCGGAGTTGACAAAGATGCAGCACTCTTAAACGAGTGGTGGGGTTTGGGTTGCGGCTTCATTGAAGTCGGCACGATCACTCCGCGCGCTCAGTCTTCGAACCCCGGAAAAATAATCGATCGCAGCGTGGTGGACAGGGCACTTTGGAACCGCATGGGCTTTCCGGGAAGTGGTGTAATCGAAGCACACGCCAATATTCTCGACACTCCTCGCCCGTGGCCCACCCCACTCTTCGCCAACATCGGGAAAAACCGCGATACGAAAAATAAAAATGCGCACCTCGATTATCAAGAGTGCATGAACAGGCTCGGAAAATCAGTCGACGGGTTTGTGATCAATATCAGCTCGCCCAACACATCGGGCCTTCGCGAGCTCCTCTTGCCTGAGAATCTGAAAAATTTTTTGCATGCTGTTTTGAAAGCACGAAATGAGAGCCCGGCAATAAATGCGCCGGTGCTGCTAAAAATTAGCCCCGATATGACAGATGATGAAGTCGCTGGTACTGCCGAAACCGGTCTGGAGCTGGGCCTCGACGGGTTCATCGCAACCAACACGACACTGGCTCGCGCACCAGGATCTCCGTTTCCGCCCGAGGGAGGCGTATCGGGTCAACCTCTCGGAGAGAGATCGAAGGCCGTGCTGAAGCGCCTCGCGCCTCTTCTCGGCATTGAACATCTTTTGATTTCGGCTGGCGGTGTGATGAGTGCCGAAGATGTGTTTGAGAGAATCGCTCTTGGAGCAGACTTGGTTCAAGTTTACACGGCCTTAATTTTTGAAGGTCCCGGATTCTTCAAGCAGGTGGCTCGTGCAGCCGGCACTTCCGCTCTTGATTTAACCTGCCAACGGACATAGCCTCATCGGATGGCTTTGAAACGTCCCGTCTGGATTCCAGTTGTTACCGGTTTGATTCGCAAGGGAAATAAAGTTCTCGTTGGACAGCGACCCGTGGGTCATTCGCTCGCGGGGCAGTGGGAATTTCCCGGTGGAAAAATCGAACGCAACGAGTCCCCCGAAGAGGCGCTGATTCGTGAACTGAGAGAAGAACTTGGCATCGAAGCTGAAGTTGGAACTTTGAAACTTGCAAGCACACACACGTTCGGCGACACCGGCATCATCATACTTTTTTATGAAGTGAATTTCTGGAAGGGTGAACCCAAGCCCGTTCACCATATGGAATTGCGCTGGATCGAGCCAAAAGATCTCGCCGGGCTTCCAATTCCTGACGCCAACAAAAGAATTCTTCCAAAACTTCTCGCGACTTTGACGTAAATTTATTACTCTCCGCGCATGGCGAGAATTACATTTTTAATCGAACGTTTGCCGCCCCATCAGGATCCCATCGGACAGATGGCTTATAGCCTGATTTTGCAATTGGCCGAGCAGCAACATCAGGTTCAAATTTACACGACTTACCGTGACGGCGATGATCTTCCGCCACATCACCCTCGCATTGAAATCCTGCGTCCACTCCGCAAATGGAATTGGCTCGAAGTGCCGAGACTGCTCGCGATGATGATTGATTTCAAACCAGAGATTCTCCATGTGATTGACCCGCACGCCGAAGCTTTGGAAGGTTACACCAACGCGCTTCGCGCAGTGCCGGGCTTCGTGCCCCTCATGAATCGACCAAAACTTGCATTGAGTTTTTTTGACGTGCATGCCAAGCGACTCGATCAGTTAAAATTTCTGACAGCGGCTGCCGATCTCGTCACCGTTTCGAATCACGCCCAACTGCAAACGATGCGAGATGCTTGTGCGGAGATTCATTTCACTCCGCAAATTCGCCTCTTGCCAGCACCCGCTCATCGCTCAACTCATTTACCTCAAAGCGCGCATTCGACCTACGGCGGAACTCAAAGTTCAAACGCCATGACGGAGACATCTCCACTCGAAACATTTATCGCGTGTCACCACGATTTCTGTTTTGTGCCCGGCGAGCTCGACCTACACTCAGATCTTGAAAATGCTCTCAAGCTTTTCTCGCGGCTGCTGAATCGTTTTGAAAAAACGGCGCTGCTGTTGGGCGGCGGCTGGGGATCCATTGGTTCGATACGTCGCCGTACCTTAATGAGGATCATCGAAGATTCTAACATTGGCGCACGAGTTTTTATTTCGGGCCCAATGTCGGCATCTGATGAACTTCTTGCGTTTCGGGCTTGCCGCTTTGCGAGTTTTCTTTCGCTGCCAGATGGAACTTTAGCTTTCACCCAATCGTTGCAAAGAGGGCTTCTAAGTGAAGCCGTTTTTGTATTGAATCAGAGTCAAGTCGATCGCGATGCACTTCCATGGAGAGATGGTGAAACGGCCATCATCTGCTCAACTCATTACGGCGACTGGGAAGCGACGTTCACTCGACTGCTAGAATCAGATAGCGCGCTTCTGCGCATCCGAAATGGTCTCAAAGATTTTGCACGCGAGCAGACGTTGGACCAGCCTGGCAATATCATGAGTCGGTGGTACCAAGAACTTTTGGCACCTCATGAGCAAGCTCACTCATGACGGATGCTTGACGCTTGATCGAGCTCGCGTCACGCTAGAGCATATGGCGAAACCGGCGCTTCCCTCCCATCTCAACGTTTGCTTGATTGCAAAGAATTTTCCGATCTCAGGACGTGCGACCGGCCTTGGATTTTTGCGTTTGATCGCCCGCGGACTTGCGGATCGTGGACATCAGGTCACGATTCTGGCGGGTGAGAGCCCAAACGGAAAAGCTTATATCGAACGCGACGGAATGAAGGCGCACTTTCTGTATGAAGGAAGAAGTTATCGCGTGCGCCGCGATCCGTTCCCCGATTTGGTGAAGTCGAAATTTGTCGATCTACATACTATCGAACCGTTTCACCTGGTTCATTGTGTGGACAACTCGGCGTACAAAATTTCACGCCATAAACAGGACTATCAGGTCGCGATTGCCTACGACGTGGCAGCGACCGAGATGTCGCAGCTCTTCGCTATTTTAGGAATGGCGCAAGATTCGCTCGGCAGTATCTTAGGGACATCAATTGCGGTCGGTTATCGGTTTTTAAAAAGCTTTTACAAGTCAGACCGCGCACTTCTCAGTTCAGCCGATGGAGTATTCGTTACGAGCCCTCGCGAACGTGTGGCACTCGAACGCTATTACCTTTATCCCGATGCAAAAATTCATACGGTGCCCTACGGAATCGAAGTCGGCGATCTGAGTCCCCGCGAGCGATCCGACGAACTTCGTCGGAGCTTAGGCATTCCCGAGACGGCAAAAACGGTTGTGACCATGACTGATATGATTGAAACCGAAGAGGTCGTGAATCTTCTGCGCGGCTTTGAACAGGTCGTGATCAAAAAGCCCAACACGCGTTTGATTATCATAGGCACTGGACCCAAGTTCAAAGATATCGAATTCGCAATGCTCAATCTCGCACTGGGAAGCAAAGTTATCTTCACGGGAGAGGTTAAGACGAGCGAGATTCCCGATTACATCGCGTTGTCGGATGTCTTTGTAAACTTGAGCTCGCGGACAACTGGCTTTGAGCCTAGTTTGCTCGAAGCGATGGCGCAGAAAAAAGTCATCATTGGATCGGAAGTGAGTCCTATGGCGTCGATCGTTGAACACAGTCACGACGGATTTTTAATTCGACCTGCCGATGTGGCAGAACTCACTGCGCTTCTCTCGGATATTTTTAACGGCCAGGTTCCCATCGAGCAAATCGGCGAGGCCGCGCGTGAAAAAGTTCTCAATCTTTTTGATCCAGAAAAAATGCTGATTGAAACTTTGAGCGCCTACTATGCTATTCTAAAAACGACGGGCCGCTACAAACTTCCGGGCTCTGTCAGTCATAGATTTTGGCAAAAATTGATCACGGAGTTTCGCTAAAACGTTCTCCATTTCAAGACGAAGGGAAACCATGGATGGATTTCTCCTTGCGCATTTGGCGCGTGGCGAATTTGCATCTTTGGGTTCCGCTTCGCAAGAGGCTTTTTCATGTCCACATTGGTAACTCCGAGTGCCAAATCTCACGAACGTGTCACCGGCCGCTGGCTTCGTGATATTCAGGCCAACACACGCCGCGAATGGTTCGCGTATTACGCAAAACTCGTCATTGGCACGCCGATCCCCTGGCTTTTCTCGGCCTACATCTGCTTGAATTTCATCTCGCGTGCGGGTCTTGAAATTGCGGCTTGGGGCTGCGCAATTCTCACGGCACTTTACATTCTCGTCGATAGGCTGAGTGCCAACCGTGAGCTGCATTTCTTTCGAGTGGGCTCGGATTTATTTTTGCTCGGCTACGTGATTGTTGGCTTCATCACGGCGATGAACGCTGATAATTTCGTCTCGGGAATTTTCACACTCGGCGGAGTTCGTTGGGTGATCTTGTTTTATCTTATCACTTATTGTTGGGAGCTTTTTCCTGGAGTGAATCGGCTCTTCTTTTTGATGATAGGCATGGCAGTTTTTGTTTCGATCTACGGAATATGGCAACACTTCACTGGCCTTGATATCATTCGCGCCTCTGCTCTCACGACCGCGCCTACACCTGGTCATCCGTATTTCGCAATTCGCGGTTTTTTCAACACTCCCGAAGTTTTTGGAACCCTGCTCGCGACCCTTCTCCCTTTGCCGGCAGCGGCATTTTTACTAGTCGAGGAGCGGGGATCCAACTTTGCTCGTTACGGTGCGCTCGCGCTGACGCTGCTCCTGGGTCTTGCACTTATGTGGACCTATCGCCCTGGCCTATGGATGTCGGCAGGACTTGGAGTCGTCGTCACGATGTTGGTTCAGGGACGCCAGCGACTTGCATTGATCGGCTGGCTCTTCGGATTTTTTGCGATGGTGACCCTTATCACTTACGGCAATCCATCAAAAATGTTTGATGCCGTTCAAGATGCTGAGCTCAGTCGCGCGGTCCACCAACGCGAGCAAATCAATGCCGACGTCAATCTCTGGCAGACAGGTGGAACTTGGGTCGGCGTTGGACGTCGGGCAACGACGGTCGACAATTATGATCCCGGAACCGGCAATGTTTACTTTCAGATTCTTGCGCAATCGGGAGTTTTGGGCGTCGCATTCTACCTTCTGTTTATTTTGGGCTTTATGCTTTCGACTTACTCGATCTTTAAAGAAATTCCGCGCACGCATTACTGGCATCGAGTTTTGATTTCGGGGGGGCTCGCGGGCCAAGTTGCATTCCACAGTTGCGGACTTTACTGGTCGACGCACACGGAAGCATTTGCACTGAATTTCTTTATTCTGCTGATCTCGGCCGTGAGCTATGTGTCGGAGCATTACAGTCGAGGATTTGTCCCGGATGACTCTTCACTCTGATCCGAAACGCCCTAAAAATTCCCAACGAAATCAAGTCCTCATGGGGCCAATGCGTCATGTCATCGCCCCTTTTCCATGGATTTTTAGGTTCCCGCTGCTTTTTTCCTGGATCGACTCAAAAACTCGTTGGAAAGCAGCTGAACACACACTTATAATTTGAATACTTTCAGTAAGTTACAGCCGGTTTTCGAGCTAATTTTAGGACAGATATGACTAAAGCCGATCTAATAAATCTTATCTCTGAAAAAGCAGGCATCACGCGTGTCAAAGC
>JAYVND010000113.1:0-2172 GCA_043758635.1 Bdellovibrionales bacterium | reverse complement strand
TGATCAGAGTTGTGAGCAGCGCCTGGCGTGGGAGTTCCTCGAGAGCTTTTAGGTCATCTAGAAAAACGCTCGTGTCTTTAAGAAGATCGCGTTCCTGCTGTGGAATCGTTTTTGGAATCTCGCTTGCCCACTTTTGCACGGCCTCGAGAGAATGAGTGCCTAGCGCAAATGATTTGAGCTGCTGGTAGGAGCGTGCCTGAGCCTCCCGGCTCGTCCAGAGCGCATCTTCGACCGTGTCAGCCACGCGGCAAAGTATATAAGCCAGACCCACCCAGTGGCGAAGCGGCTGTCGAAGCTCGGCAATGCAGAACGCGAAACTACGAGAGACCGCGGTCAGATGTTTATCATAAAAAAGCTCACGCATTTCTTCCGCCATTTGTGCTTAGGCCCACTGGATCTTCCGACTCATGAGTTTATACGCCGTTCGGCTAAAAGGCACGCGCTCAAGTGCCAAAATCTCGGTGAGCGTCGCATGATCGGTGTCGAGTCCGCCGAAAAGTCGCGCCACTCTTGTTTTGATCTCGGGATTTCTCTCCCAGGTATTCAGGATATGCTGTGTCGAACGCTTGAAGATTTTGGGCCTTGAGAAAAATGTGTAGTAGAGGCCAAAGTTTAAAAAATTCACGCGATCATATGTCTCGATGGCAAACGAATTGTACGTGCTCCGGCTAACGCTTTGCTGAGAACGGCTTCTGTTTTTAAAATCAAATCGACTTGCGAGGTGGCGCACATGTTCGAGCGCAACCGTCATGCCTTGGCCGCCGTAGGGTGTTGTGACTGCAAGCGCATCTCCGGCAAGCAAAAAAGCACCTCTTGCCGAGGGCCCGAACCATGAAGTATTCGCCGGGCAACCCGAAACCATCAATCGCTCAGGAAACTCAGTGAGGTTTGTCACTGGCGAAATGGAGTTTAAAATTCCACGAAAGGTCGTGCTCATTTGCGTGAGCTGATTTTTAGTTGGCTCTGGCGAGCTCAAGTAAATTCTCTGCCCCGCACCGCCGAGCGAAAAATACGAGACAGTGCCCTGATCCTTGGTGCGAATCACTTCGTACTGTTCAGGGCGCGGCGACGCCTCGGTGCTCTGCGTGCCGAAAATAAATTCGTCTTTCACACCCAAAACCACGCGGCCATTTTTCTCTGGCGTCGATCCACCCATCCAGCGGCGAACAGTCGACTGGCGGCCATCGCACCCAATCACCCAGCGCGGTTGAATTTGGACCGTGCCGAGAGTAGGATGCTTGCACGAAAAACGCGGTGTCTGAATGAAGTCGCTCTCGCCTTGGTTGATCGGTGTGAGCTCAGCGCCTTGAATAAAATTGTCACCCAGGTTTTCTCGCGCGATTTTAATAAACGAGACCAACATATCGAAATACTCAATTGAGCGAGCCGGTCGATCTTTGGGGTAAATCATAACAATCGAACTCGTCACTCGTGCGTTTTCATCGAGATCACGGAAGCGAAGTTGCTGAATTTCACTCGACGAATGAGCTTGAAAAGTTTCGCCGAAACCAAACTCTTTTAATGTTTGAACGGCTGCTGGCTGCAGGTATTCGCCTTTAAAAGTACGGCGAGGGCCCGGTGTGCGCTCGATAAGCACTACGCTCAGACCCTGTTTGGTGAGAGCAGTGGCGAGAGGGCAGCCGGCAATACCCGCTCCGAGAATCAACACATCAGGAGCCAAATTGAGTGTCGCAGTTGGCGAATTTTTTTTCATCTAGTCCGCCCCTTGTTTTTGGCCGTCTACGTTTCGCCCAATTCATTACTTCGCATCGTTCAACACCGCAGAAAAAATTCCACTGATCGCAAGGTCACGCTCGTTCTGCATCGAGTGGCCATTGTAGGCTCCATCGAGAATGGCGTGACTCGAATCAAAAATCACATCGCGAGAGTTGAAACCCCAGCCGCGCGGAAACCGTGTGCCTGGGTATTCGATGTAGCCGTCGTTTCCACCTTGCAATGAAACGTGCGGTGCGGAAATATTCTCTTGCAGCGCGCGAATGTCTTTGTCTTTCGCGAAACCATCACCGGTCAAGACCCCGACGAAGTTGTAATAATGCAAATCGGGGAGAGATTTGCGATAGATTTCCGATTGTTTTGCCAAGACAGCACTCGACATGTCAAAGAAGCCAGCCGTGCTGGTGAGTGGCAGCTTTGCTTCTGCGGAGCCAATCT
>JAYVND010000112.1:0-6919 GCA_043758635.1 Bdellovibrionales bacterium | reverse complement strand
TTTGTCGAGGGTCGCCGGAACTGAAGGAACCTGCGCCAACTCTTGTGGGCTTAAGCCGTAAATGTCTTTGTCCAGCGGATCGCCAGGGTTTGTTTTGTTCTGGATTCCGTCAAGACCCGACATCAAGAGTGACGCGAGGCAGAGGTAAACGTTCGAAGCGGGATCTGGCGTACGAAACTCAATACGTTTCGCTTTTGGATTTGGACCAGAATTAGGAATACGGATCGCAGCCGAGCGGTTGCGGAAGCTATAAGCTAAACGGACCGGAGCTTCAAAGCCCGGAACCAAACGCTTGTACGAATTTGTCGTTGGATTTGTGATCGCGCACATTGCTGGCGCATGTTTCAAGATGCCGCCGATGAAATGAAGCGCTTGTTGCGAAAGTCCAGCGTACTTATCTCCTGCAAAAAGATTCACGCCATCTTTCCACAATGATACGTGGCAGTGCATGCCGGACCCGTTGTCGCCGAAGAGTGGCTTCGGCATAAACGTCGCCGTTTTTCCGTGACGACGAGCGACGTTTTTAACGATATATTTGAACCACATCATTTTGTCGGCCATCTCGAGGATAGAATCAAAACGGAAATTGATTTCACCTTGTGCGGGAGCGACTTCGTGATGCTGACGCTCAACGACGATGCCCATTTTTTCGAGTTCAAGGCAGATCTCAGTGCGGATGTCGTGTTGCGTGTCATGCGGAAGTGCTGGGAAATAGCCTTCTTTTGGACGCGTTTTGTAACCGAGGTTGCGGCCTTCGTCGCGACCTGTGTTCCACGGAGCTTCTTCGCTATCGAGTTGGTAAAAGCCGCCGTTTGATTGCTGTTCGTAACGAACGTCGTCGAAAATAAAGAACTCAGCTTCGGGACCGAAATAAGCGGTGTCGGCAATTCCGGTTGATTTTAAATAAGCGCTCGCCTTACGAACGATTTGACGTGGGTCGCGGTTGTAGGGCTCGCCCGTCACCGGATCGTGAACGTCGCAGATCAACGAGAGCGTTGGAACTTCCATGAATGGATCCATCACCGCCGTGTTCGGATCAGGTTTGATCATCATGTCGGACTCGTGAATGCTTCTCCATCCGCGGATTGAACTTCCGTCGAACATGAAGCCGTCTTCAAAAGATTCTTCCGTCAACTGATGCAGCGGGATTGTTAAATGCTGCCACATTCCTGGAAGGTCGGTGAATTTCAAGTCGACCATCTTGGCGCCATTTTTTTTGGCCAGTTCGAGAACCGCGGCTGGTTTCATGGGTGTTTCTCCTTACACGAGTGGTGATGAAAACGAATTTAACTGTCAAACTAAAATAAAATTGAAACGCCTGTGCATCGGACCTTATCTTCGAAGCCATGTTCGAAGCCATGTTCGAAGAGAAGACTCTAAATGGCATCTTCGTTGCGCTCGCCCGTGCGAATGCGAATGACTTGCTCCACATCAAACACGAAAATTTTTCCGTCGCCGATTTTACCGGTGTGTGCAGCTTGAACGATGGCTTCAACCGCGGAATCAACGAGGGCGTCATTGACGACAATTTCAAGTTTTGTTTTGGGAAGAAAATCGACAACGTACTCGGCACCTTTGTAAATTTCAGTGCGACCTTTTTGACGGCCGAAGCCGCGAATCTCAGAGACCGATACGCCTTCAACTCCAATTTCCGAGAGTGCCTCGACAACGTCGTCGAGCTTGAAGGGTTTTATGATCGCCTCAATTTTTTTCATCAGGCCTTTGTGAGCTAGTGAATAGATAAAAAGTGCTGATGGTTCAAAAAGATAGTGGGAGAATCGTAGTTAAGTCAAATATCTCTCGGCACCGATTTTCATTTTGATGCGCGCGAACTTTCGAGTCTGGCTGCGCGCTTAGGATTCGCTTTGGGGTCGAACTTTGGTATGAAGCAATTTGCGAGAGTGGTTTCCCGAGCTGGATGGGTCACGACCTGGATGAGGAGTGAAGAGTGGAAGACGAGCGAAAAGCCCCGGCAGATGGGAGACAAATCTCTCGCCTGCCGGCCGAGAGTCGAACGCGTGAGGTTCTGCATCCGATGTCGAAAGTGCCACCGGCTCGTTTGCACAAAGATCCGCTTTGCCGAGTGGTGCTGATTGAGCCTTTGATTCCGGAGAACACCGGAAATATTTCGCGCACGTGCGTCGGGACCGATTCGGAGTTGCATCTTGTCGAACCAATGGGTTTTGAGATCACCGAAAAACGCGTGCGGCGAGCTGGCCTCGATTACTGGGAAGATCTCGCATGGCAACAGCATGAGTCCTACAAAAAGTGGCGACAGACAGTCCCAGATAGCTCTCGCATCTTTTTTATTGAGACCGGCGGAAGTGGAACGATTTATGAAGCTGAGTTCCGCCGCGGTGACTACCTGGTTTTCGGAAAAGAAACGACTGGCCTATTGCCAGAATGGATTGCCGCAGAATCTGACGCGCTTGCTTGGTCGCTTCCGATGCCTGGAAAAGTTCGCAGCCTCAATCTTTCTAATGCAGTCGCAGTCACGGTTTTCGAAGTTCTGCGACAGGTGCAGCTTGCGGAAAAAGAGTGAGAAATAAAATTCGCTGAACATTTGGCAAATTCGTCCCACCGAAAGACTAAAAATCGTCTCTCGGCGCGGCTTTAGGTTCAAAACCATTTCCCCTTGGAGCCTCCGTTGGGTATGTTGGTGGGATGATTCAATCCGTTTTATCTAAAGTTTTCGGTACGGCCCACGAACGTGAAATGAAACGTCTTCGTCCAAGCGTTGATAAAATCAATGCTCTTGAACCAGAGATGAAAGCGCTAAGTGATGCGCAACTTCAGGCGAAAACGCCTGAGTTCAAGAATCGGCTCGCCAATGGTGAGACGCTGGACCAAATCCTGCCAGAAGCATTTGCGGTTTGCCGTGAGGCCTCGAGCCGCGTGATGGGCATGCGCCATTACGACGTGCAGATGATTGGCGGAATGGTTTTGCATAGCGGCCGTATCGCCGAAATGAAAACCGGCGAAGGTAAAACTCTCGTAGGTACGCTTGCAGTTTACCTCAACGCTTTGTCGGGCAAAGGCGTTCACGTCGTTACCGTCAACGATTACCTCGTTCGACGAGATGCCGAATGGATGGGGCGACTCTACAGCTGGTTGGGGCTCACAACAGGCGTGGTTGTGCCAAATCAAAACGAAGAAGAGAAAAAAGCTGCTTACAAATGTGACATCACGTACACGACCAATAACGAACTCGGTTTCGATTACCTTCGTGACAACATGAAGTTCGATCTCGCTGACTACGCTCAGCGCGAATTGAATTTTGCAATTGTCGATGAGTGCGATTCAATTTTGATCGATGAGGCCCGTACGCCGCTCATCATCTCGGGTTCGGCCGAAGACTCAACCGAGAAGTATTATTTGATCAATGCCATTGTTCCGCATCTCAAAAAAGAGCTGCATTTCACGATGGAAGAAAAAAATAAGACGGTCGCTTTGACCGAAGATGGCAATAAAAAGGCCGAAGAACTTTTGGGCGTGGAGAACATTTACGATCCCGAGAACATCGAGCTTATGCATCACATCTACCAGGGCTTGAAGGCTTACCACCTTTACACACGTGATGTGGACTACATGGTTCGTGACGACGAGATTATCATCGTTGATGAGTTCACGGGTCGTTTGATGGAAGGTCGTCGCTGGTCAGATGGTCTTCACCAAGCAGTCGAAGCCAAAGAAGGCGTGAAAGTTAAAAACGAAAACCAAACGCTCGCGACGATCACATTCCAGAATTACTTCCGTATGTACAACAAGCTTGGCGGTATGACGGGAACTGCCTACACAGAAGCCGTTGAGTTCGCGAAAATTTACAATCTTCAGGTTTCGGTGATACCGACCAATCGACCGATTCAGCGTAAAGACGAGCAAGACGTTGTTTACAAAACACTCGATGCGAAGATCAACGCGATCGTCGAAGACATTCGCGGTCGACAAGCCAAGGGCCAACCAGTTTTGGTTGGTACGGTCAGCATCGAACGCTCGGAGACAATTTCAAAATATCTCCAAAAGGGCGGTATTCCGCACAAAGTCCTAAATGCAAAGCAGCACGAAAAAGAAGCTGAGATCGTAGCGCAAGCGGGCCGTAAAGGTGCCGTTACAATTGCCACGAACATGGCGGGTCGGGGAACCGATATCGTGCTCGGCGGAAACGCCGAGTTCTTAGCCCGGCAGACGAGCGAGGATGAGGCTTCTGAAGAATTCAAAGCGGCTCTCATCAAGGCGAAAGCGCAAACTGAAGCCGAGAAGCAAGAGGTTCTCGCTGCTGGCGGCCTCTTGATTATCGGCACAGAACGCCATGAGTCGCGACGTATTGACAATCAGTTGCGCGGTCGTTCAGGCCGTCAAGGTGACCCGGGCGGTTCGCGCTTCTACCTTTCGCTCGATGACGATTTGATGCGCAAATTCAATGGTGAGCGCATTCAGAAGATTATGACTTCCCTCAATGTACCAGACGACGAACCGATCATGGCCGGAATGGTCACTCGCTCGATCGAAGGCGCTCAGCGTAAAGTCGAAGCACATAACTTTGATATTCGTAAGCACTTGCTCGAGTACGACGACGTCATGAACAAGCAGCGCCAAGTGGTTTACGGCTTACGTCGAAAAGTTTTGATGGGCGACGACGTGGACGGAATCATTCGCGACATGATGAGCGATGTGACCACCGCCATGCTCGACACTTACGTGCCGGAGGGCGCTAAGTTCGAAGACTGGAATCTCGAAGGTCTGAAGATCGCGATGCTTTCGACCTACAACGCGAAAGTGGACTTCGGTGAACAGCATCTCTCGATTGATGACCTCATCGAGCGCATCAAAGCCGCGGGCGGCGCGGTTTACCAAGCAAAACGCACGGAGCTTGGTTCGTATTTGGATCAAATCCAAAAGATGCTTTTGCTACAGGCGATCGATCAACGCTGGAAAGAGCATTTGCAACGCATCGATCAGCTTCGCGAATGGATCAACCTTGCAGCCTACGCGCAAAAAGATCCGTTGGTTGAGTACAAAAAAGAAGCCTTCAAAATGTTTGAAGAGATGAACCAACTAATTCGTGTGGAAGCGATTGAGAAGCTTATGAAAATCCAACTCGTGCCGCAAGGTGACGGCAGTGGAGCTCCTGACCTCGATTCTGCCGACGGCAATGAAAACGATGAAGCAGGCGACGACCATGACGGCAACCATGACGACAACAATGAAGATCACGATGGACCGAGCGAAGCCGGCGACAGCATCGGCGACAAGCTCGATGCCTTGAAGCCAAAGAAACAGCGTTTGATTCTTTCGGGCCCGCGTGATGAAGGTGACCCAGGGGCCGGGCCTTCACGCTCGGCTCGGCGAAAACAAGAACGTGATGGTAAGAAGCGCCGCTAATTTTTTGAAGCGGCAGTGACTCCAATTGGTCTTTGCAGGAAGTAGAGCACTGAATGGCAAAGTGTCCAATATGTGGTGTGACGCTTCTTGAAGACTCAGGATTGGTGATGTGCCACGCATGTGGTGCAATTGTGATTATTGATGAGCACGGGAATCCGCTTGCCGATCGCGGAGCACCTCGGACTCCAGAGCCCGTTGCACAAATTGAACGTGTCACGATAGGCGCTCAAGCTCGAGATACAACTTCAGCACGGCCTGTTTCAAAAGCGCCTCCGAAATCAGCGGAATCTGCGGCCCCAGTTCGAGCACCAGCTCGCGTGGAATCGGTGCCGCTCGATCCTTTGGATTATTTAAGTGGTCTCGATCAACCGCGGTCCAATGCAGCTGTTGAAGAAACGAAGCCCATTGAGGCAACGCCAGCGGCAACTTTTGCGGACAGCACATACGCTGGAGAAAATTCGCAGGGCTTCGAGCCAGCCGCAACCCGTCCCGATCATTTTGGGGATTTTGACTCCCACGTTGAAAACACCAATTTACAAGTGGGTCGACCGAATGATTCGTCGATGGAAGCATTAGAGGCATTAGAAGCATCGTTGGATCAGGCATTAAATGAAAACAGTTTAGATTCTGCGGCATTTCCGGTGAATTCAGATTTTGCTGATATGGGCGGCTATGAAAATTCTGAACCTCAGCAATCGAACTATCAGGCTCCGGTGCAGGTTTCAAACGATCCGAATGCTTTTCAAATGCCCGATCTTTATGACTCGCCGAGCGAAAATCCGGGTTCGATGCTGTCAGAGGAGGATCCTCTGGGTCTCAATGCATTTGCAAATTCTGAAGTTTCAGCGGCGAACGATGGAATGCTCATGTGTCGAATTTTGATCGATGGCATCGACACCAAAGAAATCCGTGCAACTCTTCGTGCTGCGATGGACGATCAACGTTTCAATTGGGATCAAAATGAGATTCTGAGTCATCTCAAAAGTGGGCACCTCGTGATCGAAAATATCACGCCGATCAAAGCGATGGTCCTCATCAAGCGCATCAAGCAAATACCGGTTCATATTCGATGGGAGCAGTATACGATCGCCGAAGTCGAAGAGGCGCCAGTCTCGAATGCGCCGGAATTCGGGACCAATTAGATCCCGCCTGACGTCTGCTTGACGAATGTCTAGACCCTGCACTCGACCAGCCAAAGGGCTCAAGATTTACGTCGAATATCACGACAAGAATCTAGCTGGTCCTCTCGCCAGCAGACGAGGCAATCGATGAGACACCACACATCAAAACTCATCTCGCGCGCGGGCCTGTTGATTGCGGCGCTCACGCTAGGGGTCGTTCTGTTGTTAAGTCCTTCTCGAGCGCATGCTCTCGATACATTTCCCGACGACATCACAAAGCTTGGCGGTCTCACCAAGCAAATTGAAGGTGACGAAAAAGAAATCCAAGAATTGATCGAACGAAAAAAGACCGCCGAAGATAAATCTGCGATCGACGAGATCGTAAAAGATCTGGTGAAAAAGCACGCCGACCTTAC
>JAYVND010000111.1:0-2176 GCA_043758635.1 Bdellovibrionales bacterium | reverse complement strand
GCTCACGCCCGCAGTTTCAGCTCCTGTTAGCTAAAGCAGCTTCGCGTGCTGGCGAGTATCAAGCGGCGGTGGGTGCGTTTATGAAGGCCTACGAGCTGGCACCGCACAGCAAAGATGCGTCAAATGCGCTCTTCCAGGCGGCTTTCACGAGTTATCAATTTCAAGATTATGACGGAGCAACTCGTAAATTCAAGCGGTTTATCAAAGCCTTCCCGCACTCCAAACTCTCGCGCGATTCGCAGTGGCATCTGGCCTGGATGCGCTACCTACGTGGTGATTTTAGCGGTGCATTTGATAGTTTGAGCCGTCTTGATCTTTCACCTCGCGTGATTCATCGTCGACACCACCGAGTGGTCAAAACAGATCTTGTCGCTGGCGATCGAGTTCATTATTGGGAGGCGATGAGCCTACTCCGGATGGGAAAATCGAACGACGCAGTCCCGATCTTTCAGAAGCTTGTTCGTGATCCCGCCATCGGTTACTACGCAATGCTGTCCTACTATCGTTTGACTTCAATTCCGGGTGCAAAGGTTCCGCCAGGTATTGAAGTGCGTTTGGGTTTGAAAAAGCCAGGCGAGGGTGGAGAGGTTGCAACCCCTGAAGAGATGCAGGCCGCAGCCGAGGCTGTGAAGGCTGCCGAAGCGGAATATGCAGATACTACGGCCAGTTCAGATGAATCAAGCGATGAGGAAACCGCCGACAATGATGCGGCCGATGATGGCGATGAGAGCACGGCTGTTGCTGAAGCCGCAGCTGCAAACAAAAGTGGTGTCGCTTCGGCCGTTGCAACCACAGAAACAGCTGTCAAAGCTAAGCATGATAAGAATTTTCAAAATGCGACTCTTGCCCAACGTTTTGAGCGCGCTCGTGATTTGATGAGCATCGGACTCGATGAAGGTGCTCGTCGCGAGTTGATGGAGATCGAGCGTCGTGCCCGCTCATCTAGCGATCGTAAACTCTTGATTGCCGAGTATATCAACGCGGGCAACTTCTACCGCGCGAGTTACATGGGCGAAATCGGCTTTAGCGCTCTTCGTTTGCACGATGGGCTTAGAGGCGATAGCCGTCAGTTCTGGTCGTATGCCTATCCGCGCGCCTTCGAAAGCTCAGTCGTTGAAGCTTCAAAATCGACGACCGTACCAGAAGAGTTTATTTGGGGGATCATGCGCGCGGAGAGTCACTTTAAGTCCAATGCAGCTTCACCGGTTGGGGCGCTAGGACTGATGCAGTTGATGCCTTTCACTGGTCGCAAAGTTGCGAGCTTGATGAACCTCTCAGGCTTTGAGCCCAATTCGCTCTTGAAACCCGAGATGAATATTAAGCTGGGCACTCGTTATTTGCAGCGATTGCTCGATAAATTTTCGGGTTCCGTTCCTTTGGCGGCTGCAGGTTATAATGCGGGGCCGCACCGCGTTCATGCTTGGATTCGAAATTTTGGTCAGCTGCAGATGGATGAGTTTATCGATCATATTCCGTTTCTCGAGACGAGAAATTACGTAAAAAATGTTGTTCGCAACTACCAGATCTACAGTCTGCTCTATAGCGGCGGAACTCATTCCGCTAATTGGTTGATCAAACCCGTCGGAGTGGAGTTAAATGGGCCGGTCCCGACAAAAGAAATTTGGTAAGGGCAATACATTCACGCGCGATCGATTCTTTAGGTCGCAAACGATTGAGGCGCTGTCACTTTGGCCGAATGAATCTGAGCGAGACGTCTCTCTGCCCTTGTGGTGAGGCGTCGGCTTCAACTTCGAGTGCTAACTTTTGCCAATTGAAGGGACCAGGAGGAAACTCGATGGTGCCTTTTTCATTCTTACGCCAGTCTTTGCTCGCCTCGGCCGTTCGCAGAGGTCCCATTCTTATTTTGATCGTCGGAATTGCGTTTGGCCTCGTTGGTTGCACGTCGCAAAAAGATATCACCGTGATTCGCATGACAGGTGGACAGCAGTTCCATTTCAAAAACAGCGAAACTCTCCGGGTGCCCCTCGAGACTGAACCGCCAACCATCGATTGGAACAAAGTCAGCGATACAACATCGGCGCTTGTCTGCGGCAATATCATGTCGGGACTTGTCGATTTTGATTTAAATGATCCCAACTTCAAATTGATTCCGTCTCTAGCAAAGTCCTGGACCGCAAAAGACGGGGCAAAAACTTGGATCTTTGAGGTTCGCGAC
>JAYVND010000110.1:0-2179 GCA_043758635.1 Bdellovibrionales bacterium | reverse complement strand
GAAACATTCTCACGCTCGTCCTACTTGCAATTTTTATTGTTGCGGGCTCTTTTCAGGCCTGCGCACCCGGTCGCTTGACGACGTCGGCTGCACTCGCGATTCCCGAACCTCAACTTGGCCATACGGTCTCGGTTGAGCTCGCCGGTTCACAGCCGCGGCTGGGAGATCATAGTTTTATGACGACGAGTTTTTACAGCATCTTCGGCTCAAGTGCCGAGGTCGCAACGATCGTGAATAAAGAGATCACCACTCACGTCAGTATTTTCGGTGGACGCTGCGACCGTTACCTTGGCAACTGCGCTGCGGATGTCACTGGCGAGTACATGCCAGCCCTCGGCTCGAATTCGGTTTTACGCGAGGCTTATAAAATTCGCGCCTGCGATCAAATTCTAGAGCTCGCAAGTCACGCAGGTTTAGCGACGGCGATCGGCCAAATTGGCGGAGCGACTTTGACGGCCGCACCCACCGACACCACTCTCGCCAATGCGTACAGTTTATTTTTTCCAAGCCAAATCATTCCCGAGCAAAATCTGATCGCTTACAAGTGGCTTCTCACTCGCTCAACCGATCCGCTCACGCAGTGGAAACTCGTGTTGACTGTTCTCTGTCATGATCCCAATTGGGAGATGCCGTGAAGAAAGAAACGTTAAGAAAAGGTTCAACGATCGTTTCCAGTATCGCCGTTTTGCTGATAGGCAGTACCGTTTTGACGTATCAGGCGTGCGGAGATTTTGCGACGACGGCCGGACTTGCCGATCAAAGCTCAGTGTCTCAAGCTGTCGATTGCCTCAAAAATTCGGAGTCGCTCAATACGCAAGCTGAGAAAATCATCACGACCAACTGCCAAAGCTGTCATGACAAAGCTGGCTTGACGACCGGTTTGAATGCTTTTCACGCCGTATTCGATATCGACAAAATGATCGCCGAGGGAGATTTAGTTGCAGGAGATGCCCCCTCTTCACTCATCTACCAAAAAATTTCGCCGGGCCACCATGGTGCTCCGTCGGCATCCGCCGGCTCAGCCGTATCTGCAGGTGGCATCTCGCAAACAGACATTCAAACGGTTGCAAATTGGATCAACCAAGGCTTGATCGCTTGCGCAGATACCGGTGCAGGCGGAGCTAGCGCTATAGGTTTTGCGTTAAGAGTTGCGCCGATTTTATCTCTGCACAAATGCGTGAGCTGCCATGCAACGCCGAGTACGGCAAATGGAAATGTAGGTCTTAGTACCTTTGCTGACGCGGTCAAAACGGTCGTTGCTGGTTCGCCTATGAATAGCATACTGATTGTTGCGTTACCGGCGATGACGGGAAGCGCTTATTCGAATTCACCGATGACAACTGCAGAAATCGCGACGATCACGACGTGGATCAGTGAAGGTGCGCGCAAATGAACGCCGCACAATTTAAAATTCAGGCGTGCCGAATGATTTTTTCTATTTGGCCACAGAGCGCATCAAAGCTCTCATCCATCACCGGTCCACGTACACCCACTACATAGTCGGCGCCCATGCGATCCGTGTGTATGGTCTGCGCAATCGGTCCACCGGTTGCAATTTGCGGCATCGCGCTCGGCGAGAGTTTTGCTCCGGCCTCTGCCCCCGCACCCGCACTCCCCATTGAAATCACGTCGACCCGATCTTCATCAAAATCAAAACCGAAAGATTTTTCAAAAGTTGTGGCATCAGGGTAGAGCATCACAAAAATATTTGCGCCTCGTTCGCGAAACACATCGCGCGCTTGTTGACGAAGGTCACCGTAACGTTCTTGCAGGCTGATGTAGAGCTTCATTGCCTGCGGTTCTTGGTGTTGTGCAAAGTAGATGCGAATTGGCCCATCAAAAATGGCTGCATTGAAAAGCGGCGTGAAGAACCGACTTTGTGTGACGTAGGTCACTGGTTGTTCGACAGAGGCACCTGGCGCTAATTCTGAATCAGGACTGTAAGCAAAGATAGAGTCGCAGCTCAGATCTCCATTCGAATCGGCAAGTTCAACCACGTAACGATCCAAGGCACTCGCTTCGGTAGAGGCCACAAGAGCTGAACTAGTCGCTAAAGTCGGCGCCTGGGTCGCCAGCAAATTTGGCGCAATGATCGCGTTTGAATTCGCGCTTGAATTCGTGCTTGTGCCCTCCGTCGAAATTTCTGACGAAACTTCCGTCGAATTTGTCGTCCCTGAAT
>JAYVND010000109.1:0-6942 GCA_043758635.1 Bdellovibrionales bacterium | reverse complement strand
ATAAATCTGGAAGAGTGACTCTCGGTGTCGGCTCAAGCATTGGATCAAAAGAAAAAGAGCCTAAGTTCAATCGCGGCAGCTATCTCATCGGCGAATTTAGGTTTGCGCTGCACGATATTTTAGACCCGCTCGAAGGGTATCCTCCGTATGCATCGATCGAATTCTTTCGACTGAGGGCAGAGTATTTTCCTGTTGAGAAAAAGGCGCTGATTGAAAATTTTCGATTGATCGAGGCGACTTCGCTGGTGCCTTTCACCAGCGCAAATTATTCGTTGGCCTGGAAATTCGGAATCGGTGAGAGGTCGGTGGCCGACCGAAGGTGTGCTCGCTGCGGGGCGGCTACGGGAGAAGTGGCGACAGGATTATCCATTCAACCCGATCGACATTTGGTCGCCTATTTACTTTTTGGCCCAACTGTCGAGGGATCGCCAGAATTTGTAAGTCATAGGTTTACGATTGCCGGTCAAGGGACTCTCGGAGCACGTGTCAAACTTGCGCAAAGATTTTCATTGGGCATCGAATATCGCTTGAGCTGGATTCAAGATTTTTCCCCGTTTATTTCCCGCGAGACAACGGTGCATGCAAGGTGGGTTCCAGATCTGACAAATGGGATTGATGCAGAATGCACTTTCAGGAGCGAATCTCCTTCGTCATGCACTCTGTCTTTCATCAGATATTTCTGAGTATCGCCGAGTGCCATTTGCACGAAGAGCGAAAGGCAAAAGCTCGAACGATACTCTACCTCGCATCGTTCGGCTTCCGGAGTCGCTCAGTTAATTCGGCAAACAATCTAGCTTTACTTGAACAGGATAGCTCCCCACTACGTCACTCACCGCTTGTACTTCGCCGTCAAAATGGATTTGACTTCCCGCTGCGTATTTTCCAAACGATGATAAATCAATATTTGTGGTGTCAGTAGAGTAAACGCCCGACGATGTTTGAATTTGCACATAGCCTTTTCCGAAATGCAATGATCCGAATCCCGTCGAAGTTACGTCAAATTCTGTCATGATTCCCTCCTGCACTTCGAGATTTGTGTAAACGCCATCTCCTAGTTTCAAGTCGCAGTTGAATTTTGCAGGCGCTGCACTAGCAATAATCGGGCAAGAAATAAAAGCAGTGATGATTGTAGCCGTCAACATTTTAACCATTTCAATCTCCTATACGTGTGAATGTAAAAACCGAAACTTTGAACACATTTCCAAGACCCACCGCTGTTTGCAGGTCTTTCCACATGGATATACCTCTTGCCGAAACGTGCAAACAAGAATGGTGATCTCGGTTCAAATGATGGGTTTAAATGTTAAATTCGGTCCGGTGGAACGCGAACTGGAGCGTGAAACTCGGCGAAACTGAAACCGCTGTACTTTTTACTAGCCATTGGTCGCCATGAAGTCGCCCTTCGGTTGCGGCCAAGTCGCCGTTGGGTTGCGGCTAAGTCGCAGATTATTGAGCCGCAAGTCAGGTTAACGGTGGCTGCGGTAGAATTTTCTCACGGAATTACAGCCATTGGTGCACCTACCAACGCGATCTACGTCATAGGAGCACTGGGGCATGATATCTGTTGGAACAAATCTTGAATCTCCGCCCTTCTATCTTGAACGTTCGATCTTAAATCTTGAATTTAAAATTAAGAATCTTGAATTTGGAATCTTGAATCGAGTATCGAGGCCCCCGTCACTCACTTTATAAATCGGAGAACGAATGCCTAAGTATTTATTGATCGCGACAATTTTAGCCTCTACAAGCCTTTTTTCGAACCTTAGTCATGCTGCAACCCACAGTCACTCTGCTAACATCAGAGAGTCTGGTCGATGCGCAAAACAAGCTTCCGCAGAAGCTTTAAACGATTTTAATACGCATATCAGTCCAGACACTGACATGGACTTGATGGTTGTCTCTTCGCACGAAAGTGCGACTGAAAAAGGCACCTATGTCGTGCGTTACGGCAGCTTCGACGGCAATCAAGGTGTCACAGTTGATGCAACAGTTAAGTTGAGCTCAGATTGTAAGTTGCAGGGTGCTATCACCACTAAGACCGTCGGCTACTACGACGGCGAGTGACTTGCCGACGTCTCGTAACGAGGCCTCTTGTTGACGTCTCTTGGCAAGGCCTCAAGTAGGCTCAGTGAAATTTAATTGGCAACGGTTCCGCCGAAAGCGGGGCCGGCGCCAATTGTCGAGCCTCCCACGATCAGTGCACCTGCCGAAGCCGCTGCATCTTGAAGGTAAACAGAATTTCCGGATAAACTAAGTGAGTTCATGTTAAGAGCGAAACCGTTGAGATGTAAAGAGCCAGATAAAATTTGCCATGCCGTCGAATTGTTCGTCCAATCGCTTGCCAAACTTACCGAACCTCCACCATTCAAGGTCACCGCGCGCTGTGGCAGCTTCTGTCCCGCTGCCAGCGTCACTATGTGGGAGCCGGCCCCAGTAAAATTGACCGAATAATCCGCATTGCCCGTTCCACTGTTGACGGTGAAGTTTCGCCCGACATTCACGGCGCCCGATACGCTGGAGCGATCGTCAAAAGCGCTCACTTCGAAGTCTCGCGTGACATTCAAAGTACCTATGATTGAGTAATATCCATAACTCCCAGGAGTCATGCGAACATCATAAAAATTAAGCCCACCAGGATTGATGGTGCCACCCGAATAACCGAATGTTATCAGAGACGTTCCGATGGTGACGCTCGTGCTGTTGTTAACAAAGTTGCCAAAGTAAGTTGCACTTCCAAGGTTCACAACTGACCCGACGTTGAAAATTAAATTAGGGAAACCGTATCCCCCGGCACTTGCGCTCACGTTTTGCGCCGCCGTTCCAGCCACCTTTAAGATCGTGGACGCTTGATCCCATGTTGAGTCAGAAAAAAGATCGCCATAGGCCTCGACGGTACCTCCATAGAGAGTGTTACCACCTAAATGTGAAAGAGTTAGCAAACCGCCGACCTTTAACGTGCCGTTTATGAAATAGTTCGAACCATTGTTCGCCATCGAGAAATTTACGTTTCCGTATGTCGCACTTCCTGGAGTAATTACCCGCAAATCGTACGTATCGTTAGCGAATACAATCGTCGATCCAGATGCCGCCAAGGTTCCCGAAGTGACTGTGTAACTCTGGTGTATCGTCGGCTGACCAGTGATCGTGACAACGCTCGCGTTTGAGGCAATTTCTAATGAGGGGAAGTGCGAACCCGACGCGCTGGCCGAGAGAATTTGCGGCGTATTTCCAACGATGCGAATCAATGTCGAGCCTTTGTAGCCCAAATTTGAAAAGTTCACATTGCCGTGCACGTTGATGGTGCCGCCATCCATTCCGGTTCGTCCGTCATTGTTAGCTGTAGTCAAATCTCCTAGGACATTCATGGTGCCACTGATCCAGTTGTAGTCGTAGCCGCCACCTTCAAAAGCGACATTACTGTAATCAGCCGTACCCGGCGTAATTGCTTTTCCGCCGTTTATGAACATCAGCGTTCCCGAGTTCGCAGCGAACGTTGGAGCTGGCGTTCCACTGTTAACGAAATTGCCTTGAACTCGGAGCGAACCAGTCGTCGCCGTGAACGATCCCCCACTCAATGTAAATGGCCCGTAAATTGAAATCGCGTCGGACCCACCCAAAAAAGTTCCGGAGCTTTGAGTGAATCCCATCCAGCCGGTCCCGAGAGAGTATCCCGTCGCAGCACCTTGCAGCAACGTCCCCGAAAATCCTGAGTTCAAAGCGATACCGCCAACCCAGACAGACTGGGTTAACGCCGCCGAGCAGTTTGTTGTACAGGTCCCGTCAAAAATCGCCAGATCACTTCCGGATGGTGCCGGGCCTGTATTTAAACACGCCGTATGAGTTGAATTAATTGATCCGCACCAATTGGCGGCGGTTGAAAAATTCGGAGTCCCGGCTCCTCCAGACCAGGTCGTCGGCGTGACCACTGAGATCGCAACCGAACCATTCGCAACCCCCCCCCATTTACATCTTTCAAGCGGTAGGTGAACGTGTCGGTTCCGGTGAAGCTTGCATTCGGAGTGTAAGTGATCACACCGGAAGTTAGATTCACCGCACTGTTGAGACTTGCGGTTACGGAATCGATCGTCAGTGTCGAGGTTTCGCCGACGTCTGCATCCGCATCGGTTGTTAAGAGTGACGCGGTCGTCACAGTCAAAGACGAGCCTTTCATGACGAAGAACGGTCCGTGCACGGCGGGAGTTGGATCCGTATTGACGGTAAATAAAAATGGACTATTTGTTGCCGCTCGAGACCCGGTGCCTGCACGCGCAGCAACCACAGCTTTGTAACTCGCACCGACGGTTAGATGACATGACGTAGGCGACAAATTTAAACTTGTCGTCGATTGCGTTGCACAAGCGATCGTGGTGCCATCGGAATTGAAAATAGTGAGGTCGTAGCTCGTTGCGTTTGCAGCAGCTGCCCACGACAATCCCGGTGCGTCCGTTCCCACGAGTACAGTGCTCGCCGTAGGAACAGCTGAGCTTGTCACTCCCGATATTGTGAATGAGTTGATCAGGTCGTTAACGATCGTCACCGTTGCACGAGGCGTGGCGCCGAGGGAGTTGGCTGCGGTCGACGTGAGATCGACAACGACGGTTCGATCGGCCTCGATAATGCCGTCGTTGATTGCCGTCACATTGACAGCTGCGCTCAAACTGAGTGGAGCAATGGTTAAACTTGTAGCCGAAATGTTGGCGTGAGTCCCGAGCACGGCCGTGCCGGAAATGACTAAAGGAACATTCACGGGCAATGCCGACGGACCAGATAAAGTGGCGGTCAATGGCAACGTTCCGGCGGCCGTTTTATTTAAAATCTGAGTATCCGATGCAAACGAAATTGAAGGGATGACTTCGTCATCGGTGAGCGTAAGGCGTAAGCTTGCCGAGGTCGTGTCGAGCTGGTCCGATGAAAATGAAAGTTCAAATGTTTCAGTGCCTTCGTAAATTGCATCGTTGATCGTCACGAGTGTGACCGACCCAACCTGCTGACCTGCTGGAATAAAAATTGTTTGTGCAAACGGGGCAAAGCGAGGTTGAGAACTTCCCCCAATTTTATTAAGTGAAACATTGATTGTCGTCGACGACGGCAAAGGTTTTGCTAACGCAAAGCCGATGAGAGCAGTTGCACCTTCCGACAAAGTGAGGCTTGAGCTGCTCAACGAGAGCGCAACCTTCGAGCCACTTGGGTTGATCAAAGAACTCTTAAGACCTTTGATCCCTCCGCCCATCGAGCAACCGGCGGTAAGCATTGCTGCGAGAATCAGGCAATATTTAAAAGCTCGGTGGGGAAAAGTTGAATTGGGCATATCTTTACAATCGGTAGTGGCCTAGACCAACTTGAGTAAAAAATTTGAACGAATTCATTCCGATGTTTCATTGTGGGATACGTGGATCTTTTCCGAAAATGAATCAGCGTACCAAACTGGTCAATCATCGCTTCCGGCGTTGGCTTCCGGCGTTGGCTTCCGGCCCGCGTCCGTGACCAATTGTAAGCTTAGGCTGCCAATTGCGTTTTATGAGGAAGCCGTATCACGAACCGTGTATTTTTAGATTTCGCATCAATTGCGAGCGTACCGCCATGCGACTGAATGATTGAAGACGAAATACTGAGTCCAAGGCCGGTGCCTCTTCCTACCGGTTTTGTCGTGAAAAACGGCTGCAAAACTTTATCAAGAATTTCTGTTTTGATGCCCGGCCCACTGTCCGTGACCGCTATCTCAATTCGCTCGCCATCTTGTCGAGCCTCGATAGAAATCCATTGTTCTGATTGAAATTCCACAGCGTCGTAAGCATTGTTCAGTAGGTTAAGGATGACCTGAGAAATTTCTACGCTTCGACAGTCAATTTCGCATTCTGGCAGGGAAGTGCGAATAGCGATTCCTCTGGCTCGAAATCTCTCTTGGCAGAGCAGTAACGTTTCGTTTACAAGATCGCTCAACTTTGTCGCGACTTGCGGCTCTCTGCTTCCATCTCTCGCGAATGTTCTCAGCGCTTTCACTATAATGGCAATACGTTCAACCGTCGTCAGAATTTTACGAAGCTGCTTTTGGGCATCATCGACGTTCACCGACTGATCAGAAAACGCAAGCAGTAGCTTCTCGACCCGCCCAGAAATGATCGCCAGAGGATTGTTAATCTCGTGGGCGATTCCTCCCGCCATCTCACCCAGGGCCGACATCTTAGAGGCGGCCACCATTTGGATTTTCGCATTTTCCTGCGCCTTCTGGTGAATTTTCTCGGCAGTTAAGTCAATACCCACTGCACACGAAGCAACCCCTCGTTTGCCGTGACGAATAGAGAAGGTGGTAAACGAAAAGTAGCGCGCATCTCCACCAATCCAGACCACTTCTTCTGACGCTGTATGAGCGATACCGAGAAGCGGCGACGAAACTTTATTGGTGGATTCCCTAGGAACCTCAGCAGTGCTGTCTATTTCAGTTGAGCGCATCTCACCTGCCAAGTAATTTCGAACGATGTAATTTCCGTCTTCACCTTGGGCGTATGCGATCCCCGGGAAATGGTCTAGAAATGCCTGTAAAAGCTGTTCATTGTGCTTTGCACTTTCGAGAGCCTGGACGAGATCGCTTGCGAGTTTTGATTGCGCTTCATAAGATGTTCGAACCGCAGCCATCGCAAGATCGGTAACGAGCGTGATCACAAGTAAGACACAGACAATTTTAAGAAGATTACCCACTCCGAAACTGTGCAAATACATAATTCCGTAGACCAAGGCAAAATTAGAAATATTTAGCAACTGACAGAAAAATTTGAGCTTAGGTTTACCAATGCTGAACCATGCCGCGCTCACGCCAACCGCGTTGATGACGTATAAGATCCAAAACCCCCCGGTTTCAGGAAAGATGTCGTGTGAGCTGAACCCGAAAATTTTGGTGGGCGAGTTTAGAGTTTTAAGTGAGAGTGCGTCAGAGTTATTCAAAAG
>JAYVND010000108.1:0-2189 GCA_043758635.1 Bdellovibrionales bacterium | reverse complement strand
TTGATCAATTGTGCGCGTCTCAAGTTCAGGAGTGAACTTGCTATACACGATGTGCTGACTCAAGAAGACCTGTTCGATCTTATCGATATTCGGGCAAGTGAGCGTTGCTGCGCTCGCAATCGAGGGGACCGATGCACTTGCAACTACCGCACTCGCCAGCAAAATCGATTTGAGGCCCATCGATGGAGTTGTAATCAAATTTTGTTTTTGCTCTTGCTCACCCTGAATCACGTTGGATGCAGGCGTCGATTTGATGATCATGAATGGCCTTTCGAAGCGAATGATCGTTTCCGTCAAGTCTAACACAATCAACGCGATAAGAAGTCCGGATCTCAATTAAGAACCAGGTCAGATAGGTCCTGCCGCATTGCCCAAACCGCAGGCAACCGACGTTCGGGGATCGCCGCGATTCCGCTATCGCATTGGTTCTCGAGGGAAAGCTCATACTTTGTTAGAGAACCCTAGTGCGTGCCGAGGTGAAATTAATTTTTTTTAATGAGTCAACCATCGGCGCTTAATTCGGAGTTCGCATGTCACTGGATCGAGGGCGGCAACTGATTTTTCTCAAGCAAATTTCGCAGACAAAGGATGAAGGACTGCCAAGATATCGCTTTAGGTCCAGCCGCGCAAGTTAGCCAATGGACATACGATCAGAAGGGCGGAAGAAGAGTGAGCTGTTCGAGAATCGCAATCTCCTGATTGCGCGCGCAGAGAGTTGCTTCGGTGCGATCTTCGAAAACTTCCCATTTCACAAAACGCCCATTCTGAGTTTCGATGACAAAAAATGACATCTCCGGATATCTCTTCTTTAGCTCCGACATTTCTTTGGTGATCAACTCAATGTTGTGCGGGTCATCGTCTGACATACCAAAACGGTGATGAGGGCTGTGGCCGTAAACCTCGATCGCTCGTTCGACTGACGCGCGAATGGCCGCTCTTTTTAGATCCGCAACCGATGTCTCGGGCGAAAAATCGCCAAGCTCTGCCCGCACCTCTGGATTTGAAACGGGATATATACTTAGATAGTTTGGTTCATGCGGAAGGTGCTGCGCATCCACCATCAGCTTCACGCCAGCGCGAATCGTCTCTCTCGAGTGCCCACGCGCTGTGATCACCGAGACCGGACGTTGGTTCAGGGTCGCGTGAAAGAAACAAGACCATGACGGTCCCTTCCACTGAAAATCTGGATAACCTAGCGCACCTGCTAAATCTTCGATGAACATCTGACGCTTCATCATCATTCGCTCAAGCCGCGCCTGGTCTTGGTCGCGAAAGGATCTAAAGCTTCCGCTGACCTCACAAAGATCAATTTTGTAATCCGCATACGGGCCGGTCTTTCCGACCGACCGATGCACCTGTGCCCACTCGGTGCTCGAAAGCTGGAGCTCAGCATTCGTTTCTTTATGAAAGATAAAAGCAGGCGTCGAAAGAAACGCGACATTGTCGTCAAAGTCGAAGAAATAAAAGCTTCGGCCGCCGAGATCTGCGTTGCGATCCTTGATCAGCTCCCGATTGATCGGCAATTCCAATTGCCCGCGGAAGTCTTGCTTCAATTTGAGGATTGAATCTTCAAGTGCGGTTGTAAGATGCGCGGAGGTTTCGGGCGCGGCTTGCAGACTTGAAGATTCACGCGCCGGTTCATGGGGTGCCACTTGCGTCGCACCATGGGTAGACTCACGCGGCGAAACCGTCGCCGTCTTAACTTCCGGATCGCGTTTTGCTTCTAAAATTTTAACTGGCTTCTTGATGTCTGGCATCGCGCGCAGTGTAGCGGAGATATGTCATCGATTCAACGCTCGGACGAGGGTGGGCCCAATCCCTTGAATAAACCTGACAGATTCAAGCGAGTTCGCCGGAATAAAACGCGAATTTAGAAAAATTCGGGCCTAATAAGGCCCGAATCCCTGTTAAATCAGCGCGCTGGTGTGGTCTTTTTATCTGCCGGAGCAACCGTTGCCCCAGCCTTTTTCACAATGACGGCCGCTTTGGCTACCGCTTTTGCCGCAACCTGAGCGTCACGTTCCTCAACAAGTGCTGCTGCTTTTTCTGCCGACTTCGCTTTTTTTGCGTCTTCAGCCGATAGCTTTTTCGTTTTCGAAGTGGCTTTATTTGAGCCCTTAGCCGCGAGCTTCACCGCAGTCACCGCTTCGGCTGGAGCCGCCTTTTTTGCGGCAACTTTTTTAGCCTTC
>JAYVND010000107.1:0-6984 GCA_043758635.1 Bdellovibrionales bacterium | reverse complement strand
TCGCCATCTCGCGAGTTGACCCCGCCTGAGTGAGGGCGGGCGATGAATCGTGATCGATCGTGTGACCGTCGTTGCCGAGCATTGAGTTTAAGAGGTTGACCGCAACTTGCAACTGAACAGCGTCAGTCGTTTGAGTTGTCATACCACCGGCAATCACGATCGATGCACCTTTTGCAGCCACGAGATCAGCGGCCACTTTATTAAACGCCTCACTTGAAATCCCGAGGCTCGCGGCGGCACCATCATATTTCGAAACAAGGCCGGCAGCCGGTGCCGGAACGGCCATCTTGCCGACTTTCGCAACCGCCGAGATCAGTCCGAGGACGACATCCAGCTGCTGCGATGGCTTGATACGGAAACGGTCGTCGGCATTCATACCCGTGAGGGTCATATTGCCTTCGAACATCACCAAGCGATTCATTTCCGCACCTGGTTTACGATTTTTCGAGAAGCCGCGGATGAATTCAGCTGCAGACAAATAGTTGCCGAGGATATCAGCTTCGATCGAAACAATCATTTTCGCCTGATCAATGCGGTAGCGCGGAAGTACGGCTTTGCCGTATGCCAAACGCTGAGCTTCACGCACTGGCTCGTTTACGAGTGCGTCGTACTGAACCCAACGGCCACCGTGGACTTTTAAGAAATCTGAAATAATCGCTCGGTACGACGGCGATGGAAGCGTCGAAGTGAGAAGCGCGACAGGGCCCTTGCCGAGGCTTGAGATCACATCTTTATCGAGATCTTCCCATTTTGTCGAAATCGTCTCGTAATTTGTGCGCTCTTTATTTTGCAAATTGTGTTTTGGCGTCTGAAGTCGATCTGGGTCGTAGTTCGATAGAACCTCAGCATGAGCTCGCGCCACGAGTCCACCCAAATTGATCGGGTGATTCGGGTTACCCTCGAATTTTAGAGGACGGCCTTCAAGAGTCTTCACAATAAGGCCCGCGCCTTCGTTTCCGTCAAACCATGTGCTCGTGTAGAAGTTGGCCACACCGGGTGTGACTTCTTTCGGAGCTTTTGCATACGGGATGATAGTTTCGGCAGGGCGTGTGCACGCCGTTGCTGCCATGGCCATCGATGCGCCCATGAGCTTTAAAAAATCGCGACGTGCAAAGCCGTCTTCCGAGTCCGTCGCTTGCGGCGAAGTGAGGAATTCGTTTTCTGCGCGCTTTGCGAAATCAGGCGAGCCGGCGTACTGCTCAAGACTCAACCAGTATTCTGGTCCATTGTGAGAATTAGTTTGATCGTTATTCATATCGTTATTCATAAAGATCTGCACTCCAGAGTCGAATTAATAAAAGCGAGAAGGTGCGGCATCATTGGCGGCGTTGGTGATGGCATCAGTGACGGCATCAGTAATGGCACGTCGAGCAGCTGACCGGTGCTTTGTTCTCAGGTTGGCGATGACAGTTGATGCACCAGCCCATCGAGAGACTCGAATACTGATACATTTTTTCCATCGATTCAACCGGGCCGTGACACTTATGACATGCCGTTGGTGCACCAAATTTCGCCACGTGAGCCGCGTGATTGAACTTCACGAAGTCAGGCAACATGTGGACCTTTTTCCAGACGACTGGCTTATTATTGTTGTAAGCCTCTGTAATCTGCTGGATCGCCGGCTTATCAGTTGCAACGACCAAGTGACAGTTCATGCAGATGTTCAGACTAGGAACCGCCGAGTGTGCTGCGCGCTCTGCTGAAGAATGGCAGTAAAGGCACTGGATTTTGTACTGTCCCGCATGGAGTTCATGAGAAAAATGAATGGGTTGGTCGGGCGAGTAGCCCCGATTGTAACCGATCGATCCCCACTCGCAGCCGGTGAGTACAAAGGCGAGCATCAAAATAAGAACCGGAAAAAGGCTTGAGAGTCCAATGTTCCGGAGGGTTTCGCAACCCCACCGACTGGTGAGTGGACTGGTTAGCTGACTGGTCGGCAGATGGGTCGACTGACTGGTCATTTGGCCGATCATGCGATTGAGCCATTTTGTTTCAGGCGAGTTCATTAAGACTCCTCAATGTTGCACTCCAGAGCGTAAACACACCGACGAAGCGATCATCCCCGACACGAAGCTTCTTCCTGCGCAAGATCCGATGACCCCATCCCTTAAGCGATCCTTTCAAAAAGGATTCGCGGGATAAGCGTGCCAAAGGCCGTCGGAAAAAAGCAGGATCAGAGGGCTGATTTCTGACGTGATTTTCAGATGTCAGTCATTCTAAGTAATCAATTTCTTCTCATTTGAAAAACATTTTTTCTTACACCACAAGTTTTCCGTTTAAAAGTATTTGCACCGACGCGTCGAGCGAAAGCGCGGCTGTTCGGTATTCTGTTCGCCAAACAGCCCACCGGCAGATTTATGAGAAATTAAACCATTCAACTTACTGCCCATAAAATAAGCAGCTGGCGTATCTGCGCAAAGAAATTCGAACTCAACAAAAGTAATTTGAAATTACTTCTGTGCGAGCGCTGGAGCGGAAGAGAGGGTATTTTAGGCGCAAATCTGGAGATTATTCTCATCTGAGCTAAAAGGCTCTGACGTAAGAATGGTTGTCGCGCTAGATTCCTGCGGGCTCAACTTCGAACGAGCGCATTTCGACTTATGATACGCTTTCGCTCAAGACTTAAGCACTCTAAGGCGATGATCAAAAAAAACTGAGCGCAGAATTTCTGCGCTCATCGAGAACGAAAATCAATTAGAGTCGCCACTCTTCGGGCGTTGATTAGTTCAAAGAAGACTTTTGATTCGAAAGGTTTGCTCGCACGTAAGCAACATAACCAACATAAACGAGATTCAGAATCACGAAACTTCCGACATACTGAATGCCGCCCGCTCCGAAGCCGTAAGAATGTAGGCCCGCACCCAACACATAATTTACGCCGTACCAGGCCATGATGACGAGATTAAACGAAATCACGGCCGCCGCCATCATCCCAAAGTTTTGGATCCATCCAACCAAGCGTCCGTGCAGAACCGCGACGTAGCCAAGAAGCGCAATCAATGCCCAAGTTTCTTTTGGGTCCCATCCCCAGAAGCGCCCCCAGCTGTAGTCGGCCCAGATTCCGCCGAGAATGATTCCGGCCGCTAGCAAAACCACGCCAACTTGCATGCAGCGATAGATCGACTGAACGATCGTGCGCGGACGCTCGCTCGTCGGCTTCTCACCCTTCAACACAAAAAACAAACCGATGTTTCCCAAGGCCCAGGCCAAAAAGTAGGCCGAGTAACTGAGAGTGATCGTTAAAACATGAATCGTGAGCCAGTAATTGCTGCGTAAAACCGGTTGCAAGGGTTGGAGACTCGCATCTAAAACTGTCGGCGCCATATCTGCAATAATAAGGCAGAGGGTTCCAACCACACCACCCGAAAGCAGCACGTAGCGTTTGCGAGAGATCGATTCAAAGATCATCGCAAACACAACCGCACCCCAAGAGACCCAGACCACCGACTCATACATATTCGAAACCGGTGGGCGCCCCGTGAGATAGATGCGTAAACCAAATCCATATGTGTGAAACAAGAACGCAATGACCGCACTCACCCAACCAAGTCGATAAAACCATTTGCTGTCTGCTTGCCAGGAGACGGCGAGCAAAATCACCGCAGTTAAGTAGAAAATCCAAGTGATTTGAAAAGGATGAAGCTCCTGTTCGTGAACTTCAATCGAGATATCCCGCTCGCTCGGGTACAAGCTTGGATTGCGAGCTTGTGCCAAAGTTTTAAATGCCGTCACCGCAGTTTCAAGTGCGGCGTCATCTTGCTTAACATCTTGCTTGTCGTTTAATTTATCAGTGGATTTGTCACTGGATTTGTCATCGCTCTTGGCCACATCATCATTGAGCGGAAGTGACTGAATAAACGCCTTTAGAATGTTATCAAATAGCGGCTTTGCATCAGCTGGCATCTCAGAAATCGAGAGCCATTTTTCTTCAGGTTGCGCGATCGTGCCCATCATGCCAATCGCTCCGGGACCCGCACTATTCTGCGCAGCCTTCGCCTGCTCAGGCGTCGGCGGCAAAATGCGAATTGCAGTGCCGTTTTTTACAGCTTGGTACAAGCCGAGTTGACTCTCCAAACGAGACGCCGCTTGTTGGTAGGGATCCATTTTCTTCTTAGTTGCTCGGAAAGATGCAAGTTCTTGCATGACGAGACTCAATCGTTCCGCCGCGAATATTTCTTTTGGCGAAAAGTAAGCTTGTTCTTCGTTGAGCTTCAATGAAGTTTTCAAACCACGATGATTGATCTGTACGAACTTCTCGTTGTCCCAGTGTTCGGGGACCATCATCCACGTGGTGACAATCTCAACTGCCGGGCGACTCACACCATTGGCCGTGTGATAAGTTTGCTTGCCGTAAATCAGTTGAAGAGTTTCACGAGCAAAGGTGTCGTAAGGCTTAGTTCGACCGGAGTCTTGAACCGGCAAGTAGCGAAGAGGGGCTGTCGAACGAGCGAAAGATTTCGCAGGATGCGCAAGCGTTGCCAGCGCCATCAGCACACTCATCAGAACAAACAGTAAATTTCTCATGCGCGCTTCTTTCTCATGTAGAAAAGATGAATGATGCCTGCGACGACGAATAGTGAGCCTAGATACTTGATCCAACGACCCGGGTCGTAGTTCACCGAGAGCACCGACGCCATGGGTCTCCCTTGCTCATCTTCGTCGAAACTCGATTGGTAGAACGTGAATCCATTGTACTTCATCGGCTCATTCATAGAAATGAGATGATTCTCGGCGGGATGTTCTCCGTGCTGGGAGACCTCCACCTGACTTGAATAACTCGAAGGCTGCATCGTTCCGGGATAGTGACCAATTTCAAACTTTTTTAGCGCAATGTCGTAGCCCAACTGCAGGCGTCGATTGGCATATTGGACAACAAAAACCGCTTGATCGCTGAAGAGTTTGAGCATGGAGTTGAGACCAATCCACTGCTCTGTTCCATTGTAATCAACTAAAATGGCCGACGTCGTGAGCGGCGTCATTGCATCGGTCTGCTGATAAGTGACTTGTTGCTTCGCGTGCGGCATATACTTCAAAACACGAAGCACCAAGCCCATCCAACCCGTCTCGACGGTATCTCCAACACGGAGAATCCCCTTTTTCACATTGCCTTTTTTGCTTGCCGTGTAGACTTCATATTCAATCGAATCATCGGACTCGTTCGGATCATCAGCCGCGATCTTTTGATTCGGCTCTGGCGCCGCGAATGGCTTCCCGGATTTGCCGGCCTTTTGATACTCCGCTAAGCGTTTTGCCTGCGAACGTGGACGTAAAACAAGCGTGTTTCGCCCGTCGAGATTCATGTAAGGCCGAGTCGTCAAAACCACCTTCGCTGGACCCAAATCCTTCGAGGCCTCTCCGTTTTGGTTGTTCTGTAAAAGCCAATCGGTGAAGTTTGCGCGCGCATTCTGCAGCTGAAAACGTACGGCCGCGCCGTCGTTGATCAAATCCGTGGCGACAGTTTTGTCGTCGCGGAACGCATACGGAAAATACTTTATGACTTTGATCGCACCATTCGGAATTGTAACTTCGACCGGCTTCTCTTTCGTCGGTGGGTGCCCGAAAAAATCAACTTCATGATCGTAAAGCTTTGCGTAGCGAGTGCCATCAAATGAGGAGTAGACCGTAAAATCAGTATTGCCGACGGTCACTTCGCCTGCGTGATTGCCAATCGGGATTCGAACTGACCCGTCGACTCCGAATTCACTCGTTGTAACAGAGCCCGCCATCAACACCAAAAGTCCGATGTGGGCCAGAACAAAACCAAAGGTTTCTTTTTTCCAAGGATAACGATCGATCATTACAGCGATCAGATTGATCGCAAGCATGATCAAAATCGAATACATCCAGATAGAATGATAAACAATTTTTTGCGCGGCAGCAGAGTCTGAATAGATCGCCTCCACGATCGTTCCCCAAGCCGTCACCATTCCTAAAAGTACGATGATCACCACCGCAAGTTGGATCGAGGCCAGCAACTGCAGCCAAGTTTTTTTGCGACGCTTCGGATGACCGGCGCTGTTATTTTGAGCGGCAGAATTCGCCTTTTCGCTTTGATCTTGAACCAGATCCTGTGTCAGCCCCTGTGTCTGAGAAGTGGAGTCTTCGATGACGAGATCCTTTTTTCTTGGTGTTATGACGGAGACTAGTCTCGCAAACCTCAACAATCAAATGGCATTCAATTGGGGGTGGTAACACGCCAGCTACCTGAGGTCCGGGAGCGCCGCGTAAATCTCTTCAATCGCAGAGGTGATTTTATGAGATGTTTGCTGCGCCTTGCCGTCCACCCACTGCTTAGTTGCTTCATCCATGTAGAGTTCACGGTTGAGCTCCACTTGAATCGATTCCTGCCCGTTGCCTGGCTGACCGTATGTTTCAGTCACGCGCCCACCAAAATAAGGCCAGTTGAGCGCGACCTTAAAGCCCGCGTTTTTATAACAAGAGAGCACCAAATCGCGAAACCAAGGCGAACAGCTTTTACCCCGACAATCGCTGATCACGACGTCGGCACGGTGCTCGCCTGGATCATTGTGCTCGGAGGTTCCAACCGAAGGCATGCTGTGCGCATCGATATGATAGACCGGATCTGCACCTTTTGCTTTGATGCTTGCGATTGTGCGGCGGACTTGATCGTGAAACGGTTCGAAGTAATTCAGCACCAATTTGTCATGTAGTTCACGCGTGATGGGGCAAGGCATGAGGTTTTCTTTTTTGGTTGTGATGGTCCAATGAAGCCCGCGTGCAAATTTTCCAGAAGGATTTTTGTCGCCAATAACAGAGTCCTGGTCGACGTCGTCGGGCAAGCGATTGAGATCGACCGCGTAACGGTGCCAGTCGGTTTTAACCGAAGGAATTTTCAATGTCCCTATCACGGAAGCGTACAGACGATCCACATATCGATCGACGTCATACATGAGCAAAGTTTCAGGCAAACCGTTGAGCCACGTGGTTTCTACGGGAATGCGCTCGCCCGAATGAGGAATCGAG
>JAYVND010000106.1:0-6986 GCA_043758635.1 Bdellovibrionales bacterium | reverse complement strand
CTCCTGAAACGCTTGAACGTATCGACACGCTAGCTTGTCGCGAAGCTGTTGAGACCTTTTTCAGCGTTCGCCGGATGGCCGTGGATTACCTCGCTCTTTTTGACAAAGTGATCCAGATGGGCGAGCTCGATCAGGAGCCAAGTTACAATTTCAATCCAAGCTCTGTGCATTTGCTCTACAAGCGCACGGTTGCCAATCGCTTGCGTCATGCACTTTTAGGAAAAATCTGAATAAAGCCTGAGAAGATGGCCAAATCACACGCGACCGTTCTAGAATGGGCGAGTTTCCGTTTCTCTTTGTGCGAGGGCATGCAATGCGCGTTTTTATTTCGGGTGGTGCAGGGTTTATTGGCAGCCATCTTTGCGAAAGATTTTTGCAAGATGGCCACTCTGTTACGGCGTTTGACAATTTAATTTTGGGCCGGCGTGCGCTGCTGGATCCATTCGCAATAAATCCACAGTTTAAATTTATTGAAGCCGATCTGACCGATCTTGCACGCGTCACTCACGAAATCGCGGGCCATGACTTGGTTGTTCACATGGCAGCAAATTCAGACATTTCGCAGGGAGCTGCGCGCACTGACGTCGACATGACCAACGGCACAGTCGCGACTTACAACGTTCTTGAAGCGATGCGCGTGAATCAAATTAAAAAACTTTTGTTTGCTTCGACCTCAGCCATTTACGGCGAGGCCGATGTGAAACCCACTCCTGAATCGTACGGGCCACTTGTGCCGATTTCATTCTATGGAGCGAGCAAACTTGCGTGCGAAGCCATGATTGCGGCGTTTTCGCACAACTGCGGGATACAGACTTGGATCTATCGATTCGCAAACATTGTGGGCTCACATGCAACTCACGGCGCGATCTATGATTTTGTGGATCGGCTGCAAAAAAACCCCTCACAGCTTGAGGTCTTAGGCAACGGCACTCAGCGCAAATCTTATTTACATGTCTCAGACTGCGTGAACGGCATGCTCTTCGGATTTGCAAACTCGAATCGCGATTTTCAGTGTTTCAATCTTGCAAGCGAAGGCGTTAGCCAAGTTCGCTTTATTGCCGAAGAGGTCGCATTCCAAATGTCAAAAGCTCTGGGCGTTAGCGCGAAGGTGCAATTCGGCGAAGGGGATCGCGGTTGGGTCGGCGATGTGCCGTACACATACCTTGATGGAGGCAAATTTTTGGCGCTCGGATGGAAACCTAATATGGCGAGCGATGAAGCCGTGCGCGAAGCGATTCGCGAAGTTATTTCAGAGAAGCTCGCGAGCTGCGCGGGTCGCAAACAAGGCACTCATCAATATGTTGAGCCTAGCTCAACGAAGTGCGCTGATCCTGAAACTGTGCCTGAAGCGGACTCAGGCGCAGTGCCTGGAGGCTCTCGATGACCGTACTTCAAGGGCCGACGCTCAAACGACAGGTTGTAATATTAGCCGGCGGCTTCGGGACGCGACTTCGACCCATCACTGAAAAAATGCCGAAGCCGATGGCGCCCGTCAACGGTCAGCCTTTTTTACATTGGCAGTTGCAAGACCTCAAACGCCAAGGCTACCAGAGAGTTCTCCTTTTGATCGCCTATCTGGGTGAGCAAATCGAGCAACATTTTGGCGACGGCGCAAAATATGGAATGCAAATTTCTTATGCTCGCGAACCGACTCCGTTGGGCACGGGGGGAGCCCTCCGACATGCGCTCGCTCAGCTGGAGAATGAATTTTTTCTGCTGAACGGAGACAGTTTCTTAGTGGCGCCGCTTGATCAGATGGCGCTCACATTCCACAAAAGTACTTGCTCGGCGATGATTTCAGCCTATACGCAGCAGCCAGGACACGCGCCCGTTCCCGTGATTCCAAATTTGGAGTCCTTAGGCGAGCGAGTGAGCCGTTACGAAAAAGATGCGGGACCTGAAAAAGGCTTTCGTCAGATTGATTCTGGTGTTTACCTAATCAAACGCTCGGTTTTAAGTGGCCAGACAGCCGGCACATTTGCGCTTGCAGATCTCTGGCCGCGGCTGATTGCAGAAGGATCGCTCGCTGCATTTGCGGTCGATGAGCGCTTTTACGATATCGGAACGATGGAGCGATTGGCCGAATTTGAAGAGGCCATCCGTTCAGGATTGATAGAAACTTAACTGTTGCTTGGTGGGACTAGGGCATACGGTTGAAGCGCAAATGAAGCGCTCTTGGATTTTAAGTTTTAGAGGTACGCCGTGATCATTTCGCGCACGCCATTTCGAATCAGTTTTTTAGGTGGCGGCACCGATCTCCCTTCGTTTTACAACAACGAAGAAGGCGCTGTTCTTTCGACGACCATCAACAAATACATGCACATCACGATCAATGACCGCTTCGATACTTCTTACCGCTTAGCCTACAGCAAAACTGAAATATGCGAGAGTGTGGAACAAATTGAGCACAAAATTTTCCGCTGCGTTTTAGGTAAATATGCCGAGCGCGCTCGCCTGCGAAACGGTGGTCGCGGATTAGAAATTCTCTCAATGGCTGACATTCCGTCGGGCACGGGGCTGGGCAGCTCTTCGAGTTTCACGGTTGGACTTCTGCACGCGCTCAAGGCTCACGTGGGTGAGTTTCAGAGTGCTGAGCAATTGGCGTCTGAAGCTTCGCACACCGAGATCATCGATTTGAAAGAGCCTATTGGTAAACAAGATCAGTATGCGGCAGCATATGGTGGTCTGCAGTACATCCGCTTTTTGCCATCGGGCGAAGTTTCGGTCGAACCGGTCATTTGTGGACTCTCGACGAAAAAGGAGCTCGAAGCCTCGATGATGGTTTTTTACACGGGTGTGACCCGCTCGGCCTCAGAGGTTCTTTCCGAACAAAAAAACAACACTCACTCCAAACGTGAAACGCTGCGTGAAATGAAGAATCTGGCGCACTCCATGAAGGTCGCTCTTGAGTCGGGAGCGAATTTAAAGGCACTTGGCGACCTGATGCACGAAGGCTGGATGTTGAAGAAGACGCTCGCCTCCGGAATTTCGGGCTCACACATCGACCAATGGTACGACCGTGCTCGGTCGGCGGGCGCTCTTGGCGGAAAAATCCTCGGCGCTGGCGGCGGCGGATTTTTGATGGTACTGTGTGAGCCATCGAAGCAAGCCAAAGTGAAAGCAGAGCTTGGCGAACTGCGACTCGTGCCCATAGAGCTGGAAAGCTTTGGAAGTCGGATCATTTTCGTTGGTGACCGCGTCCACTGATCCGGTGCCTCATAGGCGTGCGATACCTGCAGAGCAGTTTGCACGTAGTCGGCAGCTCGGCAGTTAGCACGGAGTCGGCTTTGGATTGAGGAATAGTTTCAGGAGGAATGATGCAGGAACCGAAAGTGCAAGAGCCCAAGCTCACGGCCGTAAAGTTCGTCGCTGAGCCGAAAACGGCGAGTGAATTTGCACAAACCTACCTGCACGACACAATCCCACTTTTCAACGAATACCTCGGCGAGGGCTTCCGCGCAGTCAAGATCGTACTCACTGAGGCGTACCACCGTGGAAGCACTGTGTTTATCTGCGGGAATGGCGGTTCATGGGGCACGAGCAATCACATGGTGAACGATTTTGCCAAGGGCTCGGTCGTTGAAGGGAAAAAACGTCTTCGCGTGATGGGTCTTGGCGACAACACTTCACTTCTCACCGCCTACGCGAACGACTGCGGCTTTGAAACAATCTTTGTCGAACCTCTGAAAACTTACTGGAAGCGTGGCGATGTGTTGATCACGATTTCAGCGAGTGGCAATTCTCCTAACGTGGTGAAGGCAGCAGAGTTTGCACGAGCCAACGGCGGCCACGTGGTGGCGCTAGTTGGCTTCTCCGGCGGGCGCCTCAAAGAGATCGCACATCACGCGATCCATTTTAAATCTCACAATTACGGCTCGGTCGAAGATGCGCAGATGATGTTTTCTCATTTGGCGAGCCAGTACATGCATCAGTACATCAGAGTCAAAGGAACACCGGCGGAGTTCTAGAATCGCTTGGCGATCGGCACGGCCACTTGGGTCGGTCACCTGGGTCGGTCACTTAATTTGAAAATAGATAAGGCTCTTTTATGAGTCTTTCTTTTTTTGTTAAGGCGCTTTTTAAAAATGAGTTCACGAAAATATTTAGAATGAAATTTAGAATGAAGTTTGAGAGTTAGTTTAAGTGAGAGTTTCAAAAAGAGGTCATGATGTCTAAAGTTAAAACGACGGCGAAGTCGGCCACAAAATACGCAAAACCAGTGACAAAAACCCTAGCGCCGGTTGCGGCAGCGAAAGGTGCGAAGGCGAAGACGTCTGTTGTGGCTTCGAGCAAGAAAATGGCGAAGCTCCCAGTGTCGGAGATTGAAATGGAAGAAGCGCCGAAAATGAAGTCGAAATTGTCTTCAAAGGTAGCTGCAAGAGCATCGGCGAAGAGTGAGAACACGCAGGTCTCAAGGACTCCAGTCAAACACGTTCGCACGCCGTTTCAGCCTTCGGCAGATGGTAAACTCTACGGTGAGATCGAAATCGAAAACAATGAGCTCGAGCGGTTCGAAAATCGCACGATGGTTCGCCGATACACGGTTGAGTTCACTTGCCCAGAGTTCACTTGTGTTTGTCCACGAAGTGGGTTTCCGGATTTCGCTACCATTCGTATCAAGTATGTGCCGGATCGTTACTGCGTAGAATTGAAGTCACTCAAGCTCTACATGAATGGCTTTCGCAACGAAAAAGTTTTTCATGAGGACGTCACGAACAACATCATTCAAGACATGATCGATTTGTTGGATCCACATGAAGTTGAAGTGATCGGAGACTTCACCGTGCGTGGAAATATCCACACTGTGGTCTCGGCAAAGCATGTGAAATGAAATGAAGTTAGACTAAGTGAAGCAGCTGAGGTGAAGTGACAAGAAAAGCAGCGCAGGCAAATGTACTGCGGTGCAAATTAGCGGGTCCGATCGTTACGACATCACCGATTGGCTTTTGTAGCCGACGCGGGAGTTCTTGGGCTTTCGGCAAAGGAATTTCCTGAATCGTTCTGAAGGGTGTTGTTGCCCGCGTTCGAGCTTGGCATGCTTGTCGCCATGTCGAGCGCATCTTTTTGCTCGGTCGAATCAGTGACCCCGTTAGATATCAGGCAAGTTTTAAACGCGTCGTTGAGACGCAAAAAACCGATGCAAACGAACGACGCCGTTGCGATCTTATCTTTGCGCTCAGAGAGGTTCGGATCTTCGTAATTCACCGCAAATGCTTGCGTGCAAAATATCAAGGTCAACAGCGCTCCCAATGGGCCAAGTCGTCGAGCAAGAAGAATTGAATTCGGTGGTCGCTCAAAGATTGTGCGCATATGAGTCAAATGTTCTCCTACTTCAGTAGGATACTTAACTTGTCCGTAAAAAGCGCTCAAAATACACTGCCTACTAATATTGAAATTTGTAAGCGCTCGTAAACGCGGCCTTCTTCCGATTCTCCTGTCGAAATTATAGTCGGTGAAACTCAAATCAACACTCGAGTTGCAGCGGAGGCTGATTTGGGCTTCAAGGTGAAACCAGTCCTAGATTTTAGCCACAAACTTATTTTTGCCTGAGTCGTCTCAATTCGAGATGATTTTATCAGGTGGAGCGAGTCGTGCAAGAGCTTGCGCGGGAGAACAGTGAAGTAAAGGGCAGGTATCGCGGAACTGGAAAGAAAGAATCGGCATGGGAGAAGCGGCGCGGGCTGGGAGAATCAGCATGGGATGGGTGCAGGCTAAAAAAAAGGAAGCCAGCTGGCTTCCAGTACATTCAATCAGTTTATCTATTGCGCTTGAGTGTTTTGAACGTCTCTCAAACCGTACAGTCGAGGGGGCACTCACTTGCTTCAAATCATTTCGGCGCCGCCGGAGTTGATGCAGGCGTTGGAGACGCCGTCGGTGCAACGTAGAGTTGAGAGATCTTCACCTGAGCTCCAGATTCTATTTTTGAATCTCCTGAGTAGCTCAAGACCTGAGCCACCGAGACATTGTCACCAACGGCGATCACTTTGATCACCGCAATCGGTGCCGTTGACATGGGGACTTTGTATTTCAACAAGCTGTTGCAAGTTGCGCCAGACCACATGTAGTGGAGGTTGGTCACGGCAAATTGGTCACCCACTTGAACGCCCGCACGGTAGCCCCCACGAATCGCAACAGTGGTGTCTTGATCGCTGATCTGGGGATCGTACACAACGCGTGATTCCCAAGCGTCGTTCCAATTTCCTCTAGTGCTGAGCATTGTCGTGTATTGAGTCACAACGCTCGCGAGACCTTTGTCCATCGCGCTCGAAATCGCACGAGCGATCGGAGCGTTGTAGAAGAAATTCAGCCCGAGCGGAACGCCGCCCGCCGGGAACGCAACCGATGCTGCGATTTTGGATTGAATCGCAACGCCGTCTGCAACTACGATTGCATTTGCGGTGAGTGGATCTGTGGTGTTGAAACCCATCTGCAAAGTTGCAGCAGTGTATTGAACTGTTCCGCCGATTCCGGTTGTGGTTGTCGACGAAGTTCCGCCTGCGGTGTAACCAACGCTGATACCCCCGCCGCCGGTGATTGCAAACGAATCCACTTCGCCACCAATAGTCGCTTGAGGTAAATCGTAAAGACAAGCGTTTGGATCGTTGACGGTCGTAACGCTCGTGTTGTCTTGCGCCTGAACGCCACCGTTGAGAGTGCTCTCAGTGTGAACACCGTTTGCGTCGAAGGTCGTCAAAGGTGCTCCCGGAGAAGAAGATGCTGGTTTAAGGAAGCCGTACTTTTGCAAGAGTGTTGCATCGTTGTGCAAAAGAGTTGTATCATTGACGGCATTCAGGGCATCAACCGTTCCGCTTGATGACAGGCCCGTCGATGTTGCAGAAGCGTTCATCGCTGTTGGCTTCGTGATCGGGTTGTTGATCACGAAGTGATCGTTCTTCATCACCTGTTGGTAGAAGAGTGAATTTACCACGTAAGGGAAATCCACCACTTCACCGTCGGGGAGAGTGACGGTTTTCGCGTTCAGGGTG
>JAYVND010000105.1:0-2197 GCA_043758635.1 Bdellovibrionales bacterium | reverse complement strand
GTTTGTAGAACCAGCTTTGCTCGCCGTTATTTCATTTATCAAAGCCATCGTACGAGCAGGATCTTTTTTTACGCGGATGGCAATTGCCAACGCCGCCTTCGCATCTCGGTCAAATGAGCCTGGCTCAGGGTTATTGATTTTAACGCTCGTCGCGATGTGATCGAACTGGACAAGAGCTTCATCGAATTGCCGGGTCGAGGCCAATGCTAAAAACCGATCGGAGCTCGAAAGCGTAGCAAGCTGATCTTGAAAGGAGTCCAGATGCAGATTGGGACCGTTCGCTGACTGCGTGTGACACATAACGCACTTTGAAAGGGCTGAGCGAAGAGAAAGCTGCGCTTGTGTTCTCGACGAATCGCCTTCCTGGAAGGCGCCTTGCGCCATGTTGATCTCGCGATCAAAAGCTTCGGCGATAAATGAGAAGCTGGGATCGATTTTTAAGCCTTCGCTCACGGTGTAGAGTGAAGTGTGTTTTTTAATCTCGGCAGAACGTTTTGCTAGGGACGTCAATGAGCCCGAAATAACATTGGCATTTTTTGGATCGGCAAACTTCTTTTCGTCGAAAGCGATTGGAAATAAAGTCACGACGTCGCTCAGCATCGCCCGCATGGTCGCCTTCCACTGAGAGCCGCCGACGGGTTGAGTTTCGGCTGCGAGGGTTGAAATTGTAAAGAACGTGAGAGAACTGGCGATTAGCAAAGTGCGCGTCGGTTTTTTCAAGAATTTCCTGGCGTGAGAGATAGTTAATAAGTGGAGACGGAGTCAACGATACGCCGAAAAAGCGATCGAGTGATCAACTTATTTTAGAAAGTACTTAAAGCCTGCCTCCCTATTTGCGCGAGACCTGAAAGGTTGAATCGCTCTTCTCGATTTAAATTTGAAAGGTCTTTGAAGACGGCAGCTGCAATGACGTTATCCCACAGCATTAGAACCGCCTCTACAAAGTCTAGCTTCAACCTAGACTTTTCTTCACAAAGAATTCTCCAGATGGAGGATCCTTAATATTGGCGTGACGTTGGATAAATATTCCCATCCGAGAAGTCATCATAGCGAAAACGTTATATTTGCGAATTTAACTAGGAGACTGAATGGACTACGTATCTCTAGAAGCTGCATGTGATCTGCACCACTTAGATAGAAGCCTGAATCGGAAGCCACTCCGCGTTTTAGTCGTGGAAGATGACATCACGCTGAAGAAAGCAGTTCTGCGAACGTTAAAGATGCTAGATCAAAGTATCGAAGTTGAATGGGCAACCAGTGCGGATGACTTCTTTTTAACAGAACGAAGGGGTAAGCAGCGGGGCGAAAAAGCGTTTGATCTTGTGCTCGCTGATATCAATATGCCGGGCGTGAATTCGGGCTTGCAAATTTGGAATCATTTCGCCCTGCTAGATCGTCAAATCCCTGTCGTTATGATGTCGGGACTTAGCGAGCGAGACTTCCAGAAAAAGATCGGGCAAAAGCCCTCAGTTCACTATATGCAGAAGCCACTCAATTTGAAAAAATGCGCGGCGGCTCTTCACCTCTGCGCTCCCTCGCATAAGAAATTCGACTCAACGTCGAGGGCAGCATGACGCATTTTTTAAATTTGAGAATGGCGGAGGCTCAACATGCGATCGATCCTCGCATCAATTTTTCATGCGATCAAATATCATGAATGATAAATCTTCGAGTTTTCAGCAGGCTGTAAATGTTGGTATAATCGACGGCAAACGCCTCGCAGAGCTCTACGAACTAGACGATGGTTCGATCGAGTTTGCAGCGACTCTCGTCCAAGATTTCGTATCTCAAAAAGAATATTTTTTCTCGGAACTCGACTCAAGTCTGCGCGAGAAAAATTTTTCGGCGGTGAAGCAAACGGTTCATAAACTAAAATCCTCGCTTGGGAATATCGCCGCAGGTCGAGCCTCCATAGCCTGCTCTCTGATTGAGAAGCAGGTCGCAAGTCGCCCTCCGGTTGACACCGTTATCGTAATGGTTGAAAATTTGAAAATGGAGATTTCATCATTTTTGAATGCGATTAGGTAAAAAAGGTATGATCTCAAAGTGTTGAATTTTTAAACCAATTTTGTTGGTAAAAAATGCGCACGGCGAGCTTCGGGCTATTAGCTCCAAGCGTAAGGCTTAAAGCGTAAGGCTTAAAGCTTAAGGCTTTAAGCTTAAGCCTTAAGCTTTAAGCCTTAAGCTTTAAGCCTTA
>JAYVND010000104.1:0-6990 GCA_043758635.1 Bdellovibrionales bacterium | reverse complement strand
ACGTCGACCGCACTCAAACAATCATCTAGAAGAACGATTGGCCGATCAAAATACTGCGCTCTCGCCAATGAGACGCGCTGACGTTGACCACCTGAGAGATTGACTCCCCGCTCACCGATTCCGGTGTCGAGCCCATTCTGCAACGAATCCACTGCCAAATCGAGCTGTGCAAGCTCCAGTGCTCGTCGCACTCGCAAGTCCAAGTCGCGTGCACTTTCACCATATTCAAACGCAACATTCTCTCGAATCGTTGCGCTCATCACAAATCCCTCTTGCGGCACAAAAGCAAAATGGCGACGACGCTCGTTCAAACTCATTGTCAGCAAATCGCGCTCGCCCGTGGAGTCCCGATTGTGGTTGGCTGCGCGCACGGCCAAACGATCGAATGTCGCCCCGGTCTCACCCATCAGAGAGAGCACAAGCAGCGACTTCCCGCTCCCAACTTCGCCGATCACGGCCAAAAATTCGCCTTCTTGAACATCGAGATCAATTCTGTTGAGAAGTGTTCTTTCGCCAATCTGCAGATTTAAATTTCGAATGGTGATTGCAAGTGGCGTCGAGGCAACAAGCACATCGCCATCGGGCGCAAAAAAATCATCGCTTTCATCTGTGCCAGTTGGACGATTGAGAAATGCCTCAACGCGCCGAAGTGATGAGAGCGCATCCATGCCCTGCGTGCAGAGCCAGGGAAATTGGCGAAAAGCTCGTGTGAGAAACGCTCCAAATATCCATAGGAGCGCAAACAGTTCGCCGGGCGTCACCTGGTGATGACTCCAAAATACAAGTGCCGACAAACCAGTCAAGTTTATAACGTAGGTAATCGATGAGCTAAAGGAATTCATCAACTGCCCGTTCGTGACCATCGAGACGCGATTCTCAGTCTCTTCCTCACGCTTAGCAAAAATTCGACTTTCGAAACTCTCAACCCAACCCAAAATTCGTAAAAGTCGCAGGTTCTGGATCCACTCGTTGACGAGCCCAGTTCTCTGAGCCGCCAAGAATTTAAAGAGATAAAAGAACCGAGATTGGCGGGTCGCCATCAAAAAGCTCACGCAAATCATCGAGCCCATGACGATCAAAGTGTTTGTGAGTGGGATGTCGATCAGCCAATGGATTGCGAGTGGGGCCAAGAGCAGCGGAAAAAAAATCCCAGCCGCCATCGGGATCGCCTGCTCAACTAAAATCGTTGAGCCCGGAACATCGGTTGCGTAGATCGAAACAATTTCACCGACCGTCGAGCTCTGCATACGATCGGGCCGTAACAGCAAAGTTTTGGCGTAAAGCCTCTCTGCCCAAATTCGCTGGAGAAAAATTCCTTCGCGTGCGCCGACGTAATTTCCAAGAAGGTTGAAGGCCTGTGCCACGATCGTGCACAAAAAGGCGCCGAGAACAAAATAAAGTGGGTGGCACGCATCCATTGCTAGTGGCGAATGGATGAAGAGTGGCGAGCCCATCAACCGATCAACAAAAGCCTTTTGAAAAAATGGACTGCAAAGTCCCGCAAGCGCGGCCCCCAGTGCTAAAACTAGGATCAGAATGCGCGCAGGCCAGCGATAAAAATATGCGAATTTAAAGAGCGACACCCGACGGAAACTAGCACGAGTTGAGGGTTCGCAGCCATCCGCAATTTCAGGTTTGTGCAGCTCGACTCAGAGGCAACGCAGACAGTTAATGCACAAAGTCAATGTTCAAGTTCAGTGCATGCATCTGGCACGCGGAAGTTTACTGTCAGCAAATATTGTCGCACCATCACGTTGGCCTGTAGGAGGAAGCATAATGTTGCTCGAACTCACAACTGCATTGAACATATTTTTACATTCATCGACATCTCAAGCGCAAAAAGCTCAATCATACGAAACGCTACCACGTGCGGTCACTCTTGCTCAGGAGTTAGCAAAAGAATTGGTGCCCACAACTCAATCTGATCCGTCGGCCGCCTCGGGCGAAGCAGCCACGGCAACAACAGCAACTGCAACAACACTGACAAAAAACAAAAGCCGCAGGCGCGGACGCCGCAACAGGCATCGCGCTTCGGCGACAGCGACAGCGACAAATTCGGGTGGCTCAAGTGCTGCGGGTCCGAAGAAACTTCCGCCTTATCAAGGTTCGATCAAGCGAGAGACCGGCCCCCTCACTCGCTATAACGATCCCACGGATGTGCCGCTTCCGGGCCCTTCAGGATTTGGCGCTGTGCCGGCAAATACGCCCGGACAAGGCGAAGTCTCCGAAGCTGATCTCGCTCCTGGGCCGATCATAAAAAATGCTCAAGTCTCTTCTTCTACCATTGGCCAAGATTCAACAACCGAATTAGACCCCTCCGAGCGCAGTCTTTTACGTTTTGGCCTGCACGGCGGCGAGAGCCTCACAAAGTACAAGAGCCTCGATCCGAATGCGAAAGAGGGAGCTCTTCTCGTTGGCGCTCAGCTTGGGCTCGCGACTGATCTCTGGGATGACTTGCAAATTTTTGGAATACCATTGAGCGGCGAAGAGAACTTGCGACTCGATTATGTCACGAGTTTTGACAGCGGCGTCGCGCAGATGATTCAAATGCGAATCGATTCAGTTTTATTTTTAGGACCCGATCTGGACAACGAACGCGGATTCACGCCGCTTGTCGGAATCGGATTCGGCTGGGCAAACGCAGAACTTCGTTCGATCGCAAACAGCACTCAAAGCGCGCGTACGCATGCCCAAGGATTGATTCTTGTTCCGCAAGTCGGTGCTCGTTGGCGCTTTGTCGAACGCGCCGCACTTGATCTGAAAATTGAGCCGCTCTTTGCGACCGATTCAAAACTATGCGACTTTGGCAAGCTCGGCGCTCAGCTCGGACTTCTCATTTTCATCTAAGCCTAATAAATCTGGAACGCCCGTGTAGGTGAATGCATCGAATTCATGAACGATCTTAGGCGCCATCTGGGGCGCCATCTGGGGCGCCATCTGGGGCGCATTCTGGGGCGCATTCTGGGGCGCATTCTGATGCCCGCTTCGAAGCGCGTCCTCAAGTGCGTCGACGCCAAGTGGTGCAAAAGTAGCGGAATTCGCAATCAGTTCACCTTCGGTGAAGCGGCGATGCTCTTCTTGCGCCAAAAAAATCTCCATATAACTTAAAATTTCTACATATTGCGGATCGAGCTTACGGTGATCGCAAAACTTTTTAAAGTCGTGATGTACGCGCCGAATCGCCGAACCAACGCGCAACGCTCGTACGAGCGACTCGCGTAGAACCGACATTCCAAACGGTTTTTCTAAAATATCGATCACTCCAAGACGTGTTGCTTTGATGGCTTTATCGCGGTCGACATCACCCGACATCAATACAAACGGCGTTGCAAAACCGAGGAGGCGAATGTGCTCCAAAAGCTCGAGGCCGGTCATTTCGGGAAGCTGAATATCCGTGAGAATTGCATCTACCGGAAAGCGTTCCAGCAGTGCCACGGCCTCTTTCGCAGTAGAAGCCATAATGGTACGCACATCATCCAAACGTTCGAGCGCCGAAGTTGCCAACTCCAAAATATCGGGATCATCATCTATGACGAGAACAATTTTTTTGGCTTTAAATTTTGTATTGAGAGTCGCCGAGGGGAACTCAATCTCTTGATCTGAAAACTCCGCGAGATCTGCATTCTCTTCAGAATTCTGTCCAGAATTCTCTCCAATCTGCCTTTCGAAATTTTTTGGCATTTTTTAAAATCCTTTCAGTTTTCATGTTCTCACTTTTGACAATTTGCTGAACATAGAACTCTTCGGAGCAAAGCCGCTTGACTGAAGCCTTATGACGAAGGCTTCAAATCCTCACATTCTTGTCGTGGAAAGATGATCAAAACTGCAACCGATAAAGCTCGGCTTTGCTTTCACGCGAGCTGCTTTCGACTTTGCAAATGTTCGGTAAAGGCGGTATCGTACGCGCGACTCAAAATAGGATGGTGCAAATGATAATGTTGAGACGTTTTGCCTACTTCATCTTGTTGAATCTCGTCGTCATGCTCACACTTTCGCTCGTTGCGAATGTGTTCGGCATTCAACCTTACCTCACACGTTCGGGCCTCAATCTTTCGGCACTCTTCATATTCTGCCTGTTCTGGGGCATGGGCGGCGCCTTTATCAGCCTTCTCCTCTCCAAGGTAATGGCCAAGTGGTCATACGGCGTGAAAATAATTGATCCTAATTCAGCGACATTCGAAGAACGCCAACTCCTCGAAACGGTCCGCAAGCTCGCCACCCTCGCTCAGCTTCCAAAAATGCCCGACGTTGGCATCTACAACTCGCCCGAAGTGAATGCTTTCGCAACTGGCCCAACTAAATCAAATTCATTGGTTGCCGTCTCAAGTGGGATCTTGCAGTCGATGGATCAGAAATCACTTGAGGGCGTCCTTGGTCACGAGATCACGCATATTGCAAACGGCGACATGGTGACGATGACTCTTCTTCAAGGAGTCGTGAATGCGTTTGTTTACTTCCTCGCGCAAATCGCAGCGTTTGCGATCGACCAGGCGTTGCGAGGCGATCGTGACGATCGCGGTGGAGGTCTCGGATTTATGGGACGCTACCTGGTGACAACCGTCCTTCAGATTTTACTCTTCATCCCGGGCTCAATGGTTATCTCCTTTTTCTCGCGCTACCGTGAATTCCGCGCTGATGCGGGCGGCGCTCAGCTCGCTGGTCGAAGCAATATGATCTCAGCCTTGCGCTCGCTGCAAAAGGTGTCAGCAATTAACGAAGCTGTTCCGAACAACGAATCAAGCCAAGCGCCCGCCATTGCCGCATTCAAGATTGCAAGTTCGGGACAAGGACGTATGGCGCTTCTATTCTCAACCCATCCACCACTCGAAGAGCGAATCGCGCGTCTCGAATCGGGTGCGGATTTGGGATCTGGCGCAGGTGGGGGATCTAATTCTGTTAGCGGTTCTGGAAAACATTTTGGAAGTGGGCCGAACTCATCGGGTTGGAGCAGATGAGAAAAGCAAAAAATAGGGAACGCATTTTAAATGCGAGCATCGAACTCTTTAATCAGTCGGGAGTCGTTGCGGTCACCACAAACCACATCGCCGAACATCTAAAAATTAGCCCTGGTAATCTATATTTTCACTTTCGAAACAAAGAAGAAATCATCCAAGAACTATTCGATCAGATGTGTCGTGCGGTCTACGATGTGTGGATGGTGGAGCGCAGACTTCACACCTTTGCTTCGCCCCGTGAAATGATGGAGGCGACGTTCACTGTCTTTTTCGATTACCGCTTGTGAGTTGTATCACCTCCGACGCAAAGATCCGGTTCTTGCTCGAAAATGGAAAACCCACATCAACAAAAGCGCGCGACTTCTTCAGGCGTACTACGCTTATTGGGTAAAAATGGGCGTCATGGCAAAAGTCAGTGACCCTGCCGAAAAACGGATGATATCAGACGTCGTTTTGATAACGAGTTCGTCTTTTCTGCAGTTTTTTGAATCGCCGCAAAAGCCTGCAACGAAGCGAGCCATCCATCAAGGCGTTGATCACATTTTGAGACTGCTGATGCCTTACTTCGCGGAATCACACAAGAAAGTGACTCTTGCTGCTCTGCGTGGTAACTGAGATCGGTACGAATTTCGCAACTGAATTGAGTCAAATGAAAATGAGTCGCATTTTCTTGACCTAACAGTCTTCTTCGAGCCATAACACCCGCTATGACATTTAAAGAATCAGACAAAGACAGCACTTTATCTTCGTCAGTCCACGGGTCGCACCACGGGTCGCACCACGGGTCGCACCAACTGTCGCACCAACTGTCGCACCAAGTGCAGACCCAGCACGCAGCTCACCTCGGAACTCACCACATTGGAAACCATGCACAAGCTTTGCATCCGAAGGTGGGTCTCGCCGCCGGTGCGGGTCTCCCCGTAAGTGCAGTGCAAGAGCCGCTCAGTCGAACTCGTCGTGGCGAGCAGGTGCCGAGCAAGAAAATCATTCGCGAGCTCGGGCTCAAGGTCACGAATCAGCGATTGTTGATTTTAGATGTCGTCCGCTGTGGCCCGAATCATTTCACCGCACAGGATGTTTTCGAAAGCGTTTCGTCAAAAAACTCCGACATTGGTTTTGCCACCGTTTACCGTTTTTTACGCACGCTCTCAGAACAGAGCTACGTTACGGAAGTTCGTATGGGCGGGATGCCTGCTAGATACGAGTGGGCAGCAAAGCATCACCATGATCACTTGACCTGCACTGAGTGCAGCAAAATTGTGGAATTCGAAAATACGGAGATCGAGCGGCTTCAACAGGCTGTCGCTCGTGAATTCTCATTCACGCTCACGCACCATGTGCTCGAGCTCTACGGCACCTGCCGCGAGTGCGCCCTCAAAGCTAAATCTAAATAATTTAGTAACCGCCGATCGATTTTATAAAAGGCTCCGCCTACCTGCGCGAGCCGTTTTCAGTTTTCACATCCCTCACAGTGAGAACTTTCATTCGAGAGCGCTTTTTTCCGCAATCGAATTCAAAAACTTGGACTCGCAACCATTCTTTTTTCTAGGCATATGAGCCTTGACGATCGTCTCGCGACTCGACGTTTATGCCCTATGTTTTTTGGTAAGTGCACTCCAACTGTCGAGCGCATCGACAGGACTAAAATCGGAATTCGGCACAATCTCTAGAAGAGTGATTAAACTTTCTGCAACGAAATTATTTTTCAAAACTGCTTTTTTTTTTAGTTGCCCTGTTTCCCAATACTTAGCTTGCCTCAAGTCGAGACCAGTTTAATTTACCCCATTTGATTCAAACGCTTAGCATGAATTTTTACTTCTTGCTTTTCCAAGGCAAACTAATTTCAGACGACAAATCTGAACTTTTATCTCTCTCTCAACGGTACGTTAGAGGAAGGATTGCCGCCCGATGAACATTGGTATCAAGAACGCAAAAAGTAAGAAGAGCACGAGCACAAACACGCAGCTGAAAGTCCTGACCCTGGTCACATGTGTAGCCGGGCTCTCGATGGGGAACCAGTCTTGTACAACCCCGA
>JAYVND010000103.1:0-2201 GCA_043758635.1 Bdellovibrionales bacterium | reverse complement strand
GCCAGTCCACGTAGCGGACTTCGCGACCGTCGGCTGTCTGCTTCTCCCACTTTTCATCGGAGATTCCAGCAAGCATCTTTTCGAGGACGTAGCCCTTGGGAGAGGAGGCGTTGACCCAATATTTATGCTGCGGCGGCGCAAGTAACAAGTCGTACTGGTGCCGCTCGACCTTACCAATTGCCAGGTCTAAATCCTTCACCAGGATGTACTGCACGTACTGCCAAGCCATTGTAGGTGAAGTCGAAGCTTCTTTCGACGCAATGTTAGATGCGCTCTTGTTTGATTCGCCGGAAGTTTTGCTGACACTCTCGACATAAACCCCAATTGTATAAAGCGGCTTTGGCGGGCCAGCATAGGCAAATGCAAATCCGCCGACGACAAGAAAAGGAAACAAAAAATTCCAAGACATTGATCCGCGGTCTCGAAAAAACTCAAGATTGCGAGATTTTGCAAGGACCGCCATCCGCCGCAGACTTTTGAACACTTGTGTCACGGCAAAGCCTCCCCTGCCAACTGGCGGCCGGTCAACTTGAGAAAAAGATCTTCGAGTGTTGGTGATTTGATTTTTAAACCATCGAGCGTGAGGCCTTCTTCCATAAGAATTTTAAGCGCTCCATTGACATCTTGAGTCTCGATCTCAAATTTCCCTGCTGAATTTCTAACATTGTACACCGACTCGACCGAAGCCTGACATTCGCGCTCGAACCGCAGCGAGACCTTTTGCTCTTGGTCACTTGTCACTGTAACGCCAATCATCGCGCCGCTAAAATGCTTCCGCAGAAGTTCGTTAGGACGTCCCATTGCAATGAGCTGACCGCGATCGACAATCGCAATTTCGTCGCAAAGAATTTCTGCCTCGTCCATGTAGTGCGTTGTCAGAATTAAAGTCTTTCCCCGCGCTTTAATTTTGGTAACCAAGTCCCAAAACTGTCGGCGCGCCTGCGGATCAAGCCCAGTGGTGGGCTCATCCAAGAAAATCACCTCGGGGTCGTTAACAAGCGCAAGTGCAAGTAAAACGCGCTGACGCTGCCCGCCCGAGAGCTTGCGAGGTTCACGTTTTAAAAGTTCCTGCAGTCCACAGTCTTCAACAATTTTGTCAAAAGGAAGTGCTTTTGGATAAAAACTCGAAAAGAGTCGAATCACTTCGGCGGTGCTTAGAAAATCTGGTAACGAGGTCTGCTGAAACTGAATTCCAATTTCCTGACGGTATTTCTCGTCGACTGGAAGTCCCCGGTAGAGCACGTCGCCCGAGGTGCGCTCGATGATACCTTCCAAGATCTCAATCGTCGTAGTTTTGCCGGCACCATTGGGTCCGAGTAAACCAAAACAGATGCCTTGTTTGACGTCAAAGCTCAGACCTCGAACTGCCTCGTTGCCACCTGGATAGGTCTTTTTGAGATCGCGGACCGAGAGGATCGGAACGGCAAACAGCCCGGCTGGTGAAACGGCGACATCAGTGGCGACCCTGGTCGCGGCCCCGGTCGTCACCCCGGTCGTGGCACCAGTGGCAGCTTCTGAAAATGAACTTGACGGGATGGAGGTTTTTTCTGAACTCATTGTTGAACATCATAACGCGTTTCCCTTAAAACGCATGAAATAACTCTTGAATTAGGGTATGAAATTCCTAAAAGCATTTTGAATTTTTTCGGGGCTCTTGACATGAAGCATCGACATCCACTCTTGTCTCACATCTTTCCTCTGGGTATTTTTTTGCGAAGCGATTTACTAAATATGGCCCTCTTGGCATCGCATCGCCTGCGAGGCAGCTTCCAAGTGCACCTAACGGAAAACTGACGATTTTCTATCAGCGATCTAACGTCAGTAAAAGAAGGAACGAGACAAAGATGAAAAGCATGAACCCAATTAAACGCATTCGCCGCAAAGTTCGGAGTAGCCTCCGTCGTTCACGCCCGTCAATTGCGCCACGGCTTTTTGCGCCGAGCGATGCGATCATTCAGCAAGATTCAGAAGCTCTCCTTCGCGAGCTGGTTGAGATCGACTCGCTCACGACCGATCCAGAAGGCGTCAATCGCGTGCAAAAAGTCATTACCCGTGAATTGGAAGAACTTGGCTTTAAGTGCACTCTCTTTCACAACGAGCTCGCAAAATCAGGCGATTTCTTAATTGCGACTTTGCCCGGCGAAGATAATTCTAAATTTATTACGTTTGTTTCTCATGCCGACGTGGTGATGGGCATCAAC
>JAYVND010000102.1:0-2203 GCA_043758635.1 Bdellovibrionales bacterium | reverse complement strand
GGCACCGACAACGGACGAAGCCTTATTCGGGAATGCCAAACGACTCTCTCTGATGAGCCGAAATATCAGATTCAGCTCGGGCGATTACGACAACACCGACGTCTCTCTCTTGCGCGCGACAGCTTTGCTCCACGACCTGCTCGCGAAGTATCCAAAGAGTGAGCGTTGCGGTGAAAGCTTTCTTTTACTCGCTTCCATTTACGAGTCTTTACCTGGATTTGGTATGTGGGATATGGGCGATGAATACCTTGGAGCTTGCATTGTCGAGAACCCACATTCCGAGATGGGCGAGCGATGTTTTCACGAGTACGATGACAGCATCCTGATGGGGTACACCGGCAGCTCAGGCACGCATATCCCCTCAAACGTGCGAGAACACGTCAACCAGATGAAGCTGCTTGCACAACGCCCGAAACAAAATTCAAAAACACTCCGCTGAGTGCCGTTGAGGCTGAGGTAAATGTTAGTGCAGGAGCTTTGAATGACACTGTTTGCCGGCCGCCGATTCAGGCGCTGCTTTCTCGCAAGCACGGTAATAAATCCCGGGCAAATCAACGAACGGCGCAAACTCTATACCCTCATAAGCCTCGGCAAGTTGGCGGAACTTTATCGCTTTGATTTGGGCACTAGACGCTTTTGACAGTGGAAGCCTATGTAAAACGAAACTTTCAAAAAGGCGCACAACAAACAGGGAGTCATCCTTACGCCCTTCATCTGACTTTTTACGGTGAACAATGAATTCTGTGGCCTTCGCTTCGTCTTTCTCCGCATTTAAAGTTCTCCACGACGCGATATCGCCTTTCCATTTTTTAAGGATCGGCGATCCCGCAGACATTTTTTCGACTCGATCAACGAAATCCAACGCTTTCGCAAAATCTTGCTGCGAACGAAGCGATACTATCAAATAAAGTTTGACGAGATCATCCGACGCTGGAGCTTTTTTACTGATTGATTTTTGACCTGCTCGCTCAATTAACTGGGTGACACCGTCGAACTGGCGAAGCGCGCCAAAAACTATCGCTTTTCCCAAAACATTAGGTGTCGCTAAGCCCATGACTTCTGAGTTTGTCGTAGGAAAGTGCGGCCCAACTTGATGTGCCGCATGACAGGCGAAACATTTCTGTACAGCGCTGAAAACTTTCGACTGTGAAAGTGCAAACTCATTCTCGTTGTAGAGGCGAATGGCCTCATTTGCTTGATCTTTGATACTGAGAGTAGCACCCGATAGAAGAGGCTCCTCTCCAACCAGTTGTTCGCCAGACCGTAATGGTAACGTATGAACTACGGAGGCAAGCTTCGTTAGACTCTCAATAATTTTTTTCTTATTCGCCGGAAGCTCATACTCCCGGGTCGAATAAAGAAATGGAAACGCATCAACCAACGTATTTGATAAAGAACGCATGTGGTCTTGCCACGCCTTTGGCTCGACCTCCTGAGCTGGGCTGCTGATAGCAGAAGTTACGAGGGAGAAAATAGTGAGAACTCCGAGAAGTCTGAGACGAAATGATTTCATTCGCAAATGGTAGCCTACGGGTGAACTTCGATGAAAGACATTTATCGTGAGAGCTGCAAAGGTCGAGAACTAAGCTGTAGAAAGGTCACGCAGTGTTTAATTTATTCGCCCAAAGACATGGGGGTCTTTCAGTTTAGTAGCCACCAGGACACGGCCAATCAGGGAATGGCAAATTGAAGTTGTAACAGGAACAGTAAAATGAGAAAGATTGAGTCAAATTTGCAATTTTGCATTGCAACTCTCAAACGACGGCGCGAGCAATAAACTGGGATCAGTCGATCTTACCTCTGATAGAAAGCCGCTCAAAATATCGTCTGTGTTGGTTCTGTTCGCAGCTCAAGCAGTTATTTAAATTTACGACCGATCCTTGGGGAGTTGATAAATGAAAAAAGTTTTAGTTATAAATTATTTAATGACGATGATAGTGACGAGTGCGCTCGCAGATGTGGGTAAAATATTTGTCGGTCATTCGTTTTGGGAAAAACCTGGCTATTCAGAAACTTTTAGTCCGCTTGAACAGTTGGGCGTGCTAAAGAGTGCCGAGCAAAATGCATCTTCTAATTGTTTGCGAGGAGGCTTTCGTGATTGCCGCGTCCTCGAATCGCATATCACAGAATGCAATGGATGGAATGGTCAGAATACCTGCGAGGCATCCTCTACTGCAGTGGGTAACTAACTGATTTCTCGGCC
>JAYVND010000101.1:0-2204 GCA_043758635.1 Bdellovibrionales bacterium | reverse complement strand
GGCGTCTCATCTTGATAAATTCTGTTTTGTTCATCCATTTGCCGTCTGCTCCGTTATTGTTTGCTTTCAATAGCAAGACGGATGACTTGACTATTTCGTTTCGCAGGACTTCGATATTTTTTGAAAGTTTTGTCTTATCCTGTGGATTCGAGACCTTACCGCATCCTCACTAAGGCCGATAATACTTGCGGCTTCGCTATACGTGTAATTCTCAAGATCGACAAGGATCAGTAACGATCGGTCGTCTGGATCAAACTGAGACAGTATTTGTCGAACCTCGATTAAAGTTTCGGGAAAGTGGGCGGCGGTTTCGTCCTTCGAGAAATTCTCGTCGAGGATCTCATTCTGCCTCTTTGAGCTTCGATACTGATCAAGGAAGAGGTTCTTTGCTATTTTGAGAAGCCAATCTAGAGCGGACTTTTCATTTTCAAGATTTTTAAAGTTATCCATGGCTTTGAGAAAGGTTTCTTGGCAAAACTCGTCTGCTTGCTCGCGGTTTTTACTTAAAAAAAAGCAAAACCGAAAAACCGAGGTTTGCGTAAGCTCGATGAACTTCGAAAGCGCCTCCGAATCGCCTTTTTTGATTCGGGGGATGAGGACCGCAAGTTCGGTCCTTTGCTCAGCGGTCAGTTTCATAAGACATCCCATGAGAATCCGATAAGTCCTCTAGTGTCGTTGATATTTTTATCGGCAATGTCGGACGATCCAAGTGTCGAGGAAGTATTGAGCTGATCTATCACACCGTAAATATTCATTTGAGGAGTTAAAATATAGGACGCTCGAAAGGATTCTGAGAGCTCTTGGTCTTTGCGCGTTTTGCTTCCAGGCTGCGAGACCGTACCGTACGTCCGGGTGAGACAGCTGCCGCTCAAACTTAGAACCCAGTCAGGAGAACTCTTCCAAATTACCCGTGCACTAGGGCCTGAGTATTGATTTGCGAGCGGCAAAAGCCCGTTCGTATATTGCAAATTTCCAATATTATCAGAGCCGAATTCATAACCGAGTTGAGTATACGTACTCTCCCCAATAAGGCCTGCATAAATTCTAAAATGCTGGGTTGGGCCTTTAAGGTAGCTATAGGTTGTGCTTAAGCTTTCTTGCGACGCAAGTTCTGCATCTAAGCCTATATCAGCCGAATCCCATGTTTGGTTTGCCTTAAGTCGAACGCCTGTTTTGGAAAGGGCGGGTTGGCTTGCCCAAGTCTGCTGTTGATAGAAAGGGCCCAGTGAAGCAGAGAAATTGCCGCTCATATAAGAAATGGGGGCATAGACGGTATGTGTAACAACACGAAGCTCATCCGTTTTCGTTACTTCATCCCAATTAAGAAGATAGCCAAGCTTGACCGAATAAAATCCGGAGTTAAAAACCCTCGCGCCCAATCCAAAAGAACCCTTTAAGAGGGCACTTGAAGCCGGCGTTAAACTCTTGCCATCGAGATAAATATTTGAATCATAGCCTGTGGCGAGGTCTATAAACAGCCAGTATGGATTTTCTGAAAGCGCATAGGAAGTCACCCGATCAATTAAATTCTGTGCATTTTTCCCCGTCTCAGAGTTTCCAGCGAGGTGAGCTGAGCGTTCAAAAACCTGGCGTGCTTCCTTTGCTCTGCTAAGTTGTGTCAGCGCCATTCCTTCAAGCAACGAAACATTTGGATCGGAGCGATCTTTAAGAGTACGAAGCGTTGAAATGGCCTTTTGGAACTCACCATTTTGATAGAAATTAAGTGCTCGCTCTTTTAGAGCATTTTCGTCACCTGAATCTTGCGAAAACTTTCTGAGTTCTTCCTCGGCTTGCGCTTTTAAGTTTGCTGGTGGTGATGCCGCGATAAGAACCTCAAGTTTCTGTTGCGCTTCGGAATTCCGATGAAGCGCCAATAGACTTTTGGACCAATAGAGCTCAGCCGCTGGAGCCAGTTTTCCATTGAGATCTACAACTTTCTTGAAAGCACGAGTTGCAGTGTCATACTTTCCTTCCATGTAAAAACAATTGGCAACATTGAACCAGTAAAGAGAATTGGTCGGATTTTTTTTGATGAGCGGAACAAGAAGCGTTCGGCTTTTAGCAAAATCATGGGCGCGGTAAGCCGAAAGACTTTGCTCAAATACGGATTGATCAGATTCGGCGAAACTGACGGAAGATAAAATTAAAATAAGGAATGAAAAGATTCGCCCCCAGCGGAGGAAATTATAGTTTGCCACGTACTT
>JAYVND010000100.1:0-2207 GCA_043758635.1 Bdellovibrionales bacterium | reverse complement strand
AATTTTACCGTGGACTGAATCCAACGAGATGCCTACGTTTGAATGTGCACCATCCCACTTCGCGATTACGCCATTTGATGCATGCGAATCGCCACCATGAAGACCTACAACCGAAGGCGTACCATCGGCGGCGGTAAAAAGAATTGGTGAACCAGACGATCCCGGGCGTGAAGCGCAGTCGTGAAGAATATCATTGTTTTGACCGAGGCCGCGGATTTGGCATTTACCTGAGGTCCAAAGCTTGCTTCCTTCTTTATCTGCCGGAAAGCCAGCCATTGTTACTGCCTGATTTGCTTTAATGTTCTCTATATTCATCCAACCAATTGACTCATTTGCGCCGGCGCAGGGGTGAACCTGCATAAGTGCCCAATCATTGCCCGAGCCCATATCCGGTCCCCACATCATTGGAGTGGCCTTAATGTCACGGTAGATCGGGTTGCCTGCACCATCATCGCCAACCGTAAATTTCATATCGAAGCCTTCCGTGTTGGGAGTTGACTCACCAAAAACCGAATGACGAGCAGTGAGGATATGGCAAGGCGAAACGAGGAATGCAGTCGAACGAGTGATTTCGGGTTTGCCATCGATCAAGACTGGATTCACGTTTACTACTTTGCCGATTGGCGCGTAATTGCTAGCGCTCCGGTAGGCAGAAATTGAAAAGCTATCAGGAAAATAGCTAGGATAAATTTTGTGCAAACCATTGAGGCTATCTCCTTTCAAATACGGGTTCGTTAACTCTTTATTTCAAATGTTGTTCTGAGCAACTTGGGTTCCAGCGTTGCGATATTGACGAGCCATTGTTGCTTGTGGATTTTCTTCGCCTGGGAATTTGCGAGCGTGCCAAGCGAAGCCGCGTTGTAGCTCAGACCAAATTGCTTTGCTAATCTCATTGGTGCCGATTCCTAAATTCGGGTGTTTTGAATCGAAGTGTTTTAGCGACACGGATTTTTCGTCTGCACTTGCGTAATGAATTCCGAGAACGGATGGAACGCCGTTAGAATCAAGCTGAAATATTGGCGAACCAGAGTTGCCCGCGTGGCTCGAACAACTATGCGTGAACACGAACTTCGCGCCTTCAACTTTGATCTCACAGTTTTTTGATGCAGTCGGAAGAGCCGATGTCCGGTCAGATGGAAATCCGGCCATCATTACTTTTTGGTTTAATTGCAGATCAGCGATATTCATCCAGCCGATTTTATCGTCATGAATGCAAGGTTTCATCACGAGGAGTGTCCAGTCGCTTCCTTCGCCCATATCCGCAGGAAGTACGGCCGGAGCCGCGTCAACAACGTGCGTTGGGTGACCATTGCCATCATTCCCAACTGAGAAAGTTGTAGACCAGCCGTTCAGCGTTGGTTTTGCATCGCCGAAAACAACATGGCGATTTGTTAGTATGTGGCATGGAGAGACCATGAATGCAGTCGCACCCGAGAGGCCGGATTCTGTATCGCCATTGTCGCGCGTGATTGAAATTGAGTTTTTTGTTTGAATTCTTCCGATCGGCGCGAACGCGTAGTCTTTTCCCACGTTGGACTGAGTCACGCGTGGGATATCTGCATACTCATTGATTTTCAAAAGAAGTCCACGGGTCGAACCGTCAGCAACCGTGGTCTGAGCTCTGAGACAAGTCGCGCAGATCGCAGCCGCTTCCAGGTTCGCTCCCATCGGCACTCGCGAAGCAGCAAACGCTTTCGAAGCTGTGAAGAGGAGGATGGCTGTAGTCAAAGCTGCTGTGAATTTCAATGAAGCCATTTTGTGTCCCTTTGTTGCCGTCTTTTGTCCCATCCGGCTTTCATGCTCGCGCTCAATCGAGCTTGTGCAGTCTGTGGCGGACACTCTTCTATAAATGCAAAGGCGAAGCCACCTAACCTCCTGAAATGACGGAAAATTTGAGTCAGTTCGAGACACTTTTTCGAGAGGGCAGAACAGATGAATCGGTTCGATGAATCATAATAATCAAGGCGTAACATAACTAGCGATCGGTAGCGCAGCAGTTGCGCGTGAAATCCATAAGCCAGTAACTATTTGCTGATTTTTGCGCGACTAAATCTGGCAACGCGACGCTAAGTAACATAACTCGCGAGCCAATTGTCGAGTCGCCCACGTTTCATTTTAAAGCTGGATCATAATAAGCCGATAACTGGTACGAGATGAAACGAAATGCGATCCAATTTCATAACAGAAACAGTTTGCTTCACGCCTGG
>JAYVND010000099.1:0-2209 GCA_043758635.1 Bdellovibrionales bacterium | reverse complement strand
GAGTGATTGCAACGTAAAGGTTGTTGGCATTTAAGCCGTCTGCGTTCAGGACCACAGCAACATCTGATTCGAGGCCTTTTACCAACAGAGTGCTTCCGACAGCACGTTTTGCCAAAAGTCTTCCTTGAAAACGGCTTTGTTCTCGCACCTGAATTGTTGCTTCCCGTAAAGAAAAATCTTTGTTCGAGGAGCAGATCTGAAGCGATCTTAAGGTCGCCCTCAAAAGGCTGGGCCGATAAGTTCTAACACCATAGGAATTGCTGATGGCTACCAACAGGTCAGCCGCCAATTCATAAGAAGTGTTGTTAGCAAATGCCAGCGCGACTACTTCAACTTTATCCGGGCCTTTTCTCGCTTTTCCACTCCGTAATGAAGCGAGCCTAGCAATAAGATTCTCGGCTCCAACATTATTCATCATGCTTTGGGCAAAATTGATAAGCATATTGGAGCATTCATCTTCATCGAGATCGAACGTAGCTGCAAACTCAATTAGATCTTTGAGCTCTACGGGCTCAACCACTATCGCGCCCGGAATAACGCTCGCCAGCTTTGACCGGCTAGTTGGGTTGCGGCTATCGCCGATAATCAAAACTGAATCTCCCTTTTCTGGTGGTACAACTCCTGCGGCAGAAAGTTGTTTTTTATGATCTGCGGACTTGTCACCTTCCAACCTGACCCAGCTAACTGCGTCCGGAGCGGTTTCCAAATCGATCGGTTTTTTTGAAATTAAGCTTAACCTCACCTGAAGAAGCCATTTTCCGAGTTCTTGTTGGCCCGAGTTTTTCCAACGCCAAGGAGTCGAAAGCTCTCCGACCAATGGCAAATCCACGCAAACTTTTTTGTCCCAACTTGGCAGTAAGTCTGAACCAAAACCAAAAATTGCTTGAAGCGGATCCCCGAACGCACAGACCTTTAATCGATCAGCAAGGCTGACAACCAGATCGTGCTGCAGGATCGAACAGTCCTGGTACTCATCGACAAATACCCGATCATAGCTAGAAACCAAGATCTCATCGAGGTGGTCACCTCTTACGAGCCGTGCGGCTCCTTTTCGAATATCAGGGTAGTCTGTACCTGGATTTTCAAGTTGCAGCAGATCAGGTTTAATTTTCGCACGAATAGGAAAAGTGGAGACTAAACGAATCGCCCATCCATCGATTGTCATTACCTGAAAGGAAGATTCTGCAACGCCCAACTTTTTAAGTCGACCCCGAAGCGCAGCTACGCCAGCATTGGTGTGGGTCAAAACCAGAATTGGCTTTTTACTTTTGTGGCGTATTAAAGCGTCAGCAATCAAGTGTGTTTTTCCGCATCCTGCGGGTGCCGTAATAATTCCGCGATCGATATTAAGAATATCTGAAACAGAACCCATTTATTCTCGAGCCCATTTCAAGATTTTTACAGCAGAAGCTTTAAATAGGTCGTTCGATTTCGAGATATTGGGAGCAACAACTTCCTTTGTTAATTCTTCCATTAGACTGACCGTCTTAAACCAGGGAAAATTACCCTTTCTGGATGCGACCCCCAAAACCTTCCTAACGTTTTCATTTTTTTCATCGAGGCAATTTTCTAAACTGAGTTTACCTTTTGAAGCCGAAGAAATCTGGCCACTGACCAAATCTGATCCGAGCCTGCTGATAGCCATTTCCAACATCGAATGAACTGCAACATCCGGTAGGTTAAGGAATAACTCGTCTTCAAGCGCGTTTCCGGTTTGCCACTTGATCACCGTTCCTCCGTTATCCTTAAATTCTTTTTCATCTTTCGGATCCGGTTGTACATCGTCGTCTCTTAAGATAGCAGTCTTATACCCTAAGGCCTGAAATGCTTTTGCTCGGCCAATTATTTTGCTTACACCACCACCATCAATCAATGCGGTTCCCTTAGCGTTGAAAGACCCTTTTCCTTGAGACGCGATGAACTGGTCAAACCCTCGCATGAATCCGACCTCACTTGCTCCTTCACAAACTAAAATCTTCGACGCTAAAAAAGCTCCTGGGTAAGTTCGCACGGTGCCTTGTATTGCAGTCGAGGCGCCGACAAATCTAACTTCATGATTTTGATTCAGTCTTCTAACGATATGAAGTTGATGCCCTGACAGTTCGGTCAATACAACTGGTGAATGTGTCGTCATAAAAACCTGCATCGGCGGGATTTCTTCTTTCGCCCCGAGTGAGTCTAGTAGACGCATTATTCTGTGCGGCTCCAA
>JAYVND010000098.1:0-2210 GCA_043758635.1 Bdellovibrionales bacterium | reverse complement strand
ATTCGTGGCACACTCCAGCATAACAACACGGCCCAAAGGTCCGGCGGGCCCGGTCCTCTTCGTTTTGCCGGTTCATTTTGCGCGGCAAGTGACCGATGAGAATTCGATGCTTAAGAGTGAGTTCAACATCCTCATTGTAGAAGACGATCAGACTCTGGGTAAAGCTCTCAGAGAGGCTTTGTCGCGCGTAGGCTTCCGCACGACCCACGTGACGAAGCCCGACGATGCGCTGACCAATGCACGTCTTCAACCCGTTCATTTTGCAATCATCGACTGCATGCTGCCAAAAATGAATGGTCGCGATCTCGCCAAAAAACTTCACGACGAAATTTTGATCGACACGCCGATTCTATTGATTAGCGGCGTTTACAAAGACAAAAACTTTGCGCGCGAAGCACTCAATGCGACGGGCGCGATCGGCTTTTTGACAAAGCCATTTGATCTTCAAGCCGTGATCAAGTTGGTCGAGAGCAAAATGGAAGACAAGGGCGTTGACGTTCCACTGGCTCCGCTCCAAGAAATTTTGACCAAAGAAAATGCTTCTCACAAAGAGCGAATTCGCGCCATCAACACGACCGAAGAGGTGCACGCATTTGAGCTTCCGCTCATCTATAGCATGCTATTTCACCCACGCATCAATGGGCATTTAAATATCATCAGTGCCGATGGCGAAGTGTCAGGCGTGGGATTCCAAAAGGGTGCGATCGTTCAGGTCAACCAGAAGGATGCAAAATCCTACTTTGGGGTTTTAATGGTTGAGAACGGATTTGTCACCCAATCCGAAATCGAAGAAGTCATGCGAACGAGTGGGAAAAAACGCAAGATGGGTGAGAGTTTAGTTGAAGCAAACGTCCTCTCTCCTCACGCTGTTCAGCTCGTGATGGGGGAACAACAGGGCTTGCGTTTGAGCAAAACCATTGCGAACACGTCAGTTAAGGTCAACTTCATTGAAAGCGAAGACATGCGTGTTGATTCGCTCGTTGATCGGGCGATTTACACCGAGCTTTTAAATGACTGGCTCAGTTCAAAAGTCACTCTCGACTGGCTGAAATCGACTTATCTACCGTGGATGCGTTACAGTGTGAAGTACGGCCCAGATTACTCGCCACAACATCCTGGCTTCACTTCGTCGACCGTTCAACGCGTGCCCGACTTTTTTGAGAAACTTGTAAATTCTGAAACACTCGAAGCCGCGATCGGTGCGATGAACAAAACTGAAGAAGAGATCTATCGAGCGCTTCATCTCATGATCGTAAGTCGCTTAATTCGCTTTGGCGAAGCCAGCCAGATCAATGACTTCGATAGTCTCCGTAAGCGCTTAATTAAAATCGATGCGGATCTTGAAAAACAAAATTATTTTGAACGACTCAATGTCAGTTCGAAAGCCAAAGAGTCCGAGATCAAGCGGAGCTACCATGATTTGGCAAAGATTCTTCACCCCGATAAGCTGAGTCCACAAACTCCCAACGATGCTCGAGAGCTCGCGCGCAAAGCTTTCAATAAAATCAACGAGGCCTATCAAACTCTGAGTGATCAAGTTTTGAAGGACAAGTATTTGATGGAACTTGAAAAGGGCCGCGCTGAATCTATCATGGAAGCAGAGCAACTGACCGAGCAAGCTCGCTTGATGTTGAGTAAAGGTGACATCCGCAACGGGCGCGAATCAATGGAAAAAGCCGTGGCACTTGCGCCGCCTACCTCCGAGATGCGTTTGCTCCATATCTGGGCTCGCTTAAAGACAACCGGCGCCGAAAATGATCTATCGCTCCTTGACACCATTCGCGCCGAGATTGCGCGTATTCCGCCCGAAGACCGTCATGTGCCGACCTACTACTACGTCAAAGGTCTGTTCCTAAAAGCGACTGGCGACATAGAAGGGTGCAAGCGAAGTCTCGAACATGCGGTTTCGATCGCGCCAGACTTTATCGATGCACGACGAGAGCTGAGCACGATGCAGCATGAGAAAAAATCAAATGGAAACGATTTACTTCGTGGAGATTTAAAAGATGTCGTGGGAATGCTTTTCAAGAAAAAGAAATAGCTGAGCTGATTTCTTTTTCGGCTTTCTACTTTTTTGGCGATGGAGAGGCAGGAATGACTCCCGCCAGTTGCCCCAGAGATTCTTTCTCCGTACCTTCGCGATCAAAGAGAGACCTGACAAACGCACGCTTTTCCGCGTCAATTTGTTCCAGTAACTCTTTTTCGCCAAC
>JAYVND010000097.1:0-7038 GCA_043758635.1 Bdellovibrionales bacterium | reverse complement strand
GATTGCATCTACCACGGGCGAGACCGGGCGAGCACCGCAGATGCGTTTGAACTCTTCGAAGAGCTTTTCATCGATCGAAACGGTGAATCTAGTTTTGGTTGATCCGTCAGAAACCTGGTCGAGTATTTTTTTAGCGTCCATAAATCATACGTTACGGACACTTAGTGCAGATGTCGATATTACGGATTGCATCATTTAAGTTACAATAGTATGATGAAAGTATGAGGAACAATGGTCGATCCTAAAGATGCGAAACAGTTGAGTGATTTGGCAGACCTTCTCGTTGACGGCGTGAACAGCCGCAAACCTGTCGGGGTAACGATTTCCCTTGATGAGGCGGTTTATCGAGCTCTTCGGGAACAGTCAGGGAGTCTATCTTTCTCGCGAGTGGTTGAACTGATTTTAAAACGAGCCCTGGAAAGGGGAGCAGCATGAGCAAATCGTTACCGGCAATTATCAGAGAATCAACCGAGATCGTTCAAGAAATCATCGAAAATGATGGCGAACTGCCGGCTAGTCTCGAGCTCGCTATGATTGAGAACGAACAGGATCTTGCGGCGAAGATCGATTCATACGCCTGGATTCTTAGCGAGTGCGTGGCTCGTGCGGACTTTTTGAAAGCGCGGATGAAAGAGTTGGATCAGATAGTAGAGCGCCTCGAGCGGACTGATGAGCAAATGAAAGAGCGCTTGCTTTTGGCAATGACGACTCTCGGTCTGAATGAAATTTCCGGCAACGATACAAAGTTCAAACTCGTATCTGGAAACCCAATTTGCGTCATCGAAGATCTAGAGAAGATTGATCCGGCCTACATCGTTTCGAAAACCACGACTTCTCCAGACAAAAAAAGAATCGTCGAAGATCTAAAATTATCGATCCCGGTCGCGGGCGCACGTCTTGAGTACGGAAAGTCTCTAAGACGCTCTGTCAATTCGTCGACCAAGAAAGTGAGCGCGAAGTGAATACGCACAAAACCCCTAACGGAACCGTTCTTCCACTCTTGAATCTCAAAGGCAAATTCTACCTCGAAGTCAAATTCCGGGTCGTTTGGTTTCGAGAAGTTCATCCTGACTGGTCGATCGAAACAGAATTCCTCCGCTTGGAGCCTACGATGGCGATTGCCAAAGCGACGATCAAGAACGTCGAAGGTCGCGTGATGTCAGTTGGTACTAAATCAGAAACGCCTAATGGCTTTCCAGATTTCATTGAGAAGTCTGAGTCGGGTGCAATCGGACGAGCGCTTGCTCTTATCGGTTTCGGTACACAATTCTGCGGTGACGAGTTGGATGAAGGTGATCGCATTGTCGATTCACCCGTGCAAAGAGTTGAGAAGCCAAGCCCGCAACCTGCCCAACCCGAGGCAACTGCTAGTAAACCAAATCCATTGAGAGAACACGCAGAACAAAAGTCTTCTGTCGATGAAGATCCTGGCGAGTATGTTTTCACCTTTGGAAAGTTCAAGGGTCAAAACTTGAAGGCAGTCGATATGTTCGAGCTCTCATCGTATGTGAGCTTTCTCGCGCGCCCACAAGCCGATGGAAAGCCACGTCATCCATCTGTCCAAAACGCACTCGATAAAGCCGAGGCTTACCTCAAGTCCCGTGAAGTCAAAAAGGCGGCAATATGATGCGACATTCAAATCCAGTAATTGATCACATGCTTCGCGAAGAAGCGCTAGAGAGAAAAGAAGAGTTGGCATTCTACGAATTGAAATTAGAAAACTTTCTCACCGAGCCACTGAACCTTTTCGGACAGTTATTCGAAGCCAACATGACAGCGACTCTAACTCGTTCTGGTTTACATGGTGATATTGAGGTGCATTCGTTTGAGTGCGGTGATGTGTATATTCAAATTCCTGATCATTTTGATTCTTTGATGTTGATTGATCAGGTGCAGTTGAAGAGTCGGCATCGCGATATCTATAATGCAATTTTATTTGCGGGTGAGAGCGAAGCACTCCGGATCGCATCTCAATCAAATGATTGGCTGCAGGAGGATCTCGATGAGTGATCCGTTCAATGCGCAAAACGTGCCGAGTGCAAATGCGGTGATCGAAATGTGTCACAGGTTGCTTAAAGAATCAGACGTCCCTCATGTCTTGGAGTATCTAGCTTTGATCGGAAGCAACGCATTTGCGTGCCCTGATCGGTGTGATGCTTGGGCATTGGACTTCTTCAATGCTCATGAAGATGAAATTCTTGGCGAAGAGTTTATCGAACTTAGGATGGCCTGATAATGGCTTTCAACTAGTTAGTCTTTTTCGTGGCGCAAAATGAACGAAGGCGAACGCAGGCGGACGATTGTGAACACTAGCGAACGATCGCGGACACTCGCCGAAGGGCTCATGAAAAATATGTCATTTGATTTTTTAAACCAGATCGAGAATAGAAAGTGCGTGGAGGAGACATGATGACACAAGTTAGAGGTCGAGGAAGGCCAAGGAAGATTCAGAGTTTAGAGCCAGGTGAGAATGTGGACTTGATGACTCTAGAAGATGCGGTGCTGCTTATCCAGCGTGAATTGAAATTACCTGTGCCTCCATACTCTAGGAAGACGTTGGTAAACAATATTAACATGGGTAAACTAAAAAGATACGGGCCTTTCAAACTGACGATGGTGGACCGAAATGAAATCCTTGAAATCTATTGCAGAGCCGCCTACACAGAAGGTCGATACAAGCGTCACGTCAAAGGCTCCTAAGAGAATCAAAACGTCTGAACCTAATTTGTGTATCGCATCGAATAGCGGTGCCTACTTCTTTCGCCAAGGAAAGATCGAGCACAAGCTTGGTCACTTCCCGAACCTAAAACAAGCGATTGAGGCTAAGCGAATCTATGAGATTAAGGTCAATAACCATGGGGCACTCGCTTTTCGGCTAACGATGCGGGACGTTTACGAGGATTATTTAGAGTTCCGACGCCTATGTTCTGAAGGAAAGATCCCCGGTCGCAGACAGATAGCTAAGGGCACTTTGAAGGAAGGTCAGGATGTCTTTCGATTGTACCTATTACCGTTCTTTGGAGACGAGAAGCTCGCAAAGATAACCCCTCGAGTGTTTGAGGCTTACACCAAAAAGTCGGGCCGAACGGATCTCTCGAACATTCGGAAGGTCTTGGTTCACTTTCTAGGCTGGTGTGAGCAGCAAGAGTACATCACAGGTGTTCCAAAGTTTGTGATTCCACACCTTGTGCGTCGTCAAAGGCGAGTGCTCACAGACAATGAACTCAAAGCGCTGCTTGCCAATGCTCATGGCTCGCTGAAGCTTTTTATCAGCTGCTATCTTCTGAATGGAATGAGGGCAGGAGAGATCATTACGCTTAAGTGGTCAGACGTGGACTTTGAGCGTCGGGTCATCAGACTTCAGAAGCAGAACGTAAAAACACGCAAAGCGCGAGAGATGCCTGCGAATCAGCACGTCCTTGCCTTAATGCAGTATCGCAAAGCAACCCAGGCTGCTGACAAGCTAAAAACAGAGTTCGTATTCCCCAACCGAAAGAATCCAAAACGCCACGCGGACAAGACTGGACTCAAGGGGTCTTGGAATCGGTGCAAGGAACGGGCAGGGCTTGGTGATCTCGACATCACGCCGCATGACCTACGGGCCACATTTCAGAGCCGTGCGCACATGATGGCGGGCTTTACGGATTCCCAATTGGAGAAGTTCTCGGGATCAAACGCGGACGTACAGAGAAGTATTTACGTGCATTTAAACGCAGAGAATTTGAGAGGGCTTGAGACTGCAGTTCAAGCTGAGGGTCTCTCAGAATTATTTAAAAACGAAAAAGCGCTTGGGGCAGACAAGGGATCGTCAGATAAAGTAAGAGAAAATAAGCGCTCTAAGTAATTGAGATAGTTGAAGAATGATTTTTGGGGGAATTAAGTGAGCAGCGACTTCCTAAACTGTAGGTCGTGCGTGCAACTCGCATCGAGGTCACCACTTTTGCAGTCCTGCAATTGTGGATCTGCCGTTTAGAACGGTTCCGCGTATCACCGATTGAATGTACTTTGGCATCCTGGCCCGATTCCTTTTGCCCTGATCCCGAAGGACTTTCAATCTGCGGAAGAGCGTTCGAGTAGTAGGCAGGGGTGGGTCACATATTGGAGGGTTGGCTGCCATGCTTGTGTCGCTTTTTTGGGATGGTTAGTTCAATTTAGAATTCGTCAACTTCCCTTAAATCCGTCAACCAGAAAGTAAATACCGACTGCAGCAAATAGAAGGATGCATGCGCTCTTAAGTAATGCAGGCTTTACCACTCGGTGGATACGCTGACCCGCGAATATCGCAAGGCCCGTAACTACCCAAAGCGCCAGCAGGGCGGCAATGAAAACCGTGATTTGGTTCTGCTGATAGCGGGCAATTAAAGAAGCTGTAGCAATCTGGGTTAGATCACCCCATTCGGCGATGAATATGACCGTAAAGGCAGCCCAGCACGCTTTCCAGAAGCCCAATGCTACGTTACCTCGCGTTTTGATTTCTTCATCTGCTTCGGTTCGTGAGCGCCACATATGAACCGCAAAGCCCAAAAACATCAGGCCAGCCCCAATATGAACGTAACGACCGGGGAGCAAAGAAATAAATTTTCCGAAGATCGCCGCGACGAGAGTTTGAACTAAAAACGCCGAGGCAACTCCCACGAAGACCGCCCTCGAATCAGATCTCGTGGCGAGCAGCAATGTTGCAAGCGCGGTTTTGTCAGGAAGTTCCGCAAGAAAAATAATGCCGAAAACTGTGAAGAATAAATGCCAGTCGACCAACACAGATACCTCTTCTGATGAAGTGGCCGTATTGTCGTTATTCTAGCGAGAGAACGAGACGACACGGCCAAAGTTACACTGTGCCAATGTCAGTCTCGTCAATGAAGCGGGGCGCTTCGCTATGAAACCGGGGCCTTACTCCCAGCGTGTCGGCTTCATACTCTGTAACAGAGCGACTACTCACTAACTTCTAAAAAATAATCATTACGGTTAGCTTTGCCAAACCGATGCCGCTTGCGATGGGTCGGTTAGCCAAACCGCAGCGGCAATTCCATTGATGATTGGGGTACTCGAATTCGTAAACGCAGATTTCATGCTTTCTCGCCCGTGGACGTGCCCCCCGCTTGCGTAAGCGCAAATAAGATACAGATTTCGTTTGTGCGTACTGCTTGAACTTTTAAATTCCATTTGTATTTGGTACGCTGAGCGGATGACAAAACCACTTTTTGCGCTCGCTGCTGCAGTTTTATTTGGATTAAGTTCGCCCCTGTCGAAGAGCTTGCTCGGTTCGTTCGACCCTTGGCTATTGGCCGGTATTCTTTACCTGGGCTCGGGGTTAGGAATGACGGTAGTGCATCTTATCCGCGTGGCGATCAGCAAAAATGGAGTTCAGGTCAAAATTTCGGTTCGAGAATTGCCCTGGCTTGCCGGAGTCATTGTTTTCGGCGGAGTCGCGGGGCCTGTACTTATGATGTACGGACTCTCGCATATGCAAGCCTCTGCGGCCTCATTACTTCTCAATTTAGAAGGAGTTTTAACGGCGGGGCTTGCTTGGTTAGTATTCAAAGAGCATTACGATCGCAGAATTGTGATCGGAATGATTGCGATTATTCTCGGTGGAATCATTTTAAGCTGGGCGCCAGAGATGACTTTCAAAAGTCTGATCGGACCGATATTCATATCGCTTGCGTGTCTAAGTTGGAGTATTGACAATAATTTGACCCGAAAGATTTCGCTCAATGATCCAATTCTGTTAACGATTATCAAAAGCCTTGCTGCCGGTTCTACGAATTTCGCGATCGCGATCGCTCTTGGAGCACGCCTACCAAAATTGTTGCTAGTGGGCGAAGCAGCTGCGCTTGGCTTCGTTTGTTACGGATTGAGTATCGTTTGTTTCATCCTTGCCCTGCGCTGGCTCGGAGCATCAAGAACAGGCGCTTATTTTTCAGCAGCACCCTTTGTGGGAGCCGCTGTTGCCATCGGTTTCCTAGGAGAGTCGATAACGTTACAAATGGTTATTGCGGCTTTATTTATGGCCTTCGGAATATATTTACATTTGAGCGAATCTCATGAACACGTTCACACGCACGAAGAATTAAATCACGAGCATTCACATGTCCATGATGAGCATCATGGACACTCGCACGATTTTGAAGTACAGCCAGGCGAGCGTCACTCCCACAGACATCACCATTTACCGATCACGCATCGTCATCCGCACTTTCCCGACATGCATCATACTCATTCGCACTGAGAAGCGCATTTTTAATTCTATAGAGAGCTAGAATGATTTGTTCAATGAGGAACTCTGCACCGCAGGAAAGCGACAACGGTGTTCAGCTGAAGGCTAACGCCATCTATTTTTGGTTTTGGTCACTTCTCGCTTGATCGCGGCAGCGAAGGGCAAACGACGACAAACAATTAGTTGAAATTGCATTGTTGTTAAGCGAATCGGGATATGTCGTCCACTCACTGTCCAGTCGGACAGAGTTCTTCAGCTTTTGAAAATTCGGACGTAGTCGTAAGTTGGGTAAGGCAGAACCGAGCATTTTCGAAAAATGATCCGATTTCTTCAGCGGATTTTTAAAAAAAGTCTCACGGTTTGTAGCAACTTAGGGCCAGGGTATTCTCTAAATGGAGAATCATTAATGGCTCATCAACATTCGCACGACCCAGTTTCAGCGCATATGCACACCCATGCTCCAAAAGATTTTACTTGGGCTTTTGGCATTGGTGTATTTCTAAACGTGGGATTCGTCCTTATAGCAGCCGTCTACGGATACTGGGCGAATTCATTAGCTCTCGTTGCAGACGCCGGGCATAACCTGAGCGATGTTCTGGGACTGCTTTTAGCTTGGGGAGCTGTTTGGCTATCCAGAAAAAACCGACGCTGGCTTTTTCATACGGCATGAGAAGCTCTTCTATACTGGCATCACTTGGAAATTCGATTTTTCTTTTGATAGCGACGGGAGCGGTGGCGTGGGAAGCCATTGTGAGATTGCAGCATCCATCGGCAGTTTCTTCTAACGTTGTGATTTGTGTTGCGGCCATCGGAAACCTGGT
>JAYVND010000096.1:0-7039 GCA_043758635.1 Bdellovibrionales bacterium | reverse complement strand
GATGGCACGCACATCGAAAAAAACGACTATCAAAAAAACGAGCGTAGCGAGGACTCCGTCGCGGAAAAATAATTCTCAGATAACGATATCGACTCCGTTGAAAGGCGCGTCTTCCAAAGCCGCCGGGGCGGTACGCAAATCGACTTCATCAAAGAGCGACGTGATGGGCATGAGCTTAGAGTCGTGGGTGGGGTCGCTTAAAATTCTTGAGTGGAACGACATAAGCAACCCAAGCAATTCAGGCAACTCCAGTGCCGACATGGATCAGCGCATGGGCTTTGTGATTGCCATTAAAGATTTTGAACGGGATGAGCTCCGCGCTCTTTTGGCCGATCACTTGCCCGATTGGGCGATGGAGACAGCGCTCACAAGCTCGGCGGAGTTTCAACTTTTCCACGGAAAGCTGGGACCGCTTTGGCTCCTTCGTCAACTCGAAGCAGAAAGTAACGCGCCTCTTTCAAAATCGAATTTTGCGCGTTTCCGTGATCTTGGCGGTAACGTTGTTTCGCAGTTGGGCTCGTTTAAGCTCGATTGCCTTGTTCTCGAAATGCACGACCTCGTGGGAGACGAAGAGAAGGCAATTCTCGTGGGTCTCGAGATGGCGCGCTACGCCTACATCGAAAATCGCGGAAATCCGCTCAAAACTCGCAAGCGTCTGCCGCTCATTCAAGTTTGGGTTCATGGCGAAGACTTCAATCGCGACCTCGTCATCGAGGCTCAGCAGTTGGCGCTCAGCGTGAATCTTGCGCGACATTTCGTGAATCTTTCGGGCGGAGAGTTGAATCCGCGCACCTACGCCGATGCTGCAAAAAAAATGTTTGCTGCAAGCTCAAAAGTAAAAGTTGAAGTCTGGGAAGAGAGCCGCTTGATTCGGGAGCGCATGAATTTAATGCTTGCCGTTGGCCGCGGGGCTTCCGAAAAACCTCGTTTGATTCATCTGCGCTACCGTCCACGTCAGTCGGTTCTCCCGCGCCCGATTGCAATTGTCGGTAAAGGAATCACGTTTGATTCTGGCGGCCTCGATATTAAGCCTTCGAGCGGCATGCGTTGGATGAAAAAAGACATGGGTGGATCGGCTGCCGCGATTGCGATTGCCAAGTGGGCCGAACTCACTGAGCTGCCCGTGGCACTTGATATTTACTTAGCCGTCGCCGAAAACGCAATTAGCGCTGATTCCTTCCGCCCGGGCGATGTGATAACCGCGCGGAATGGCCTCACCATCGAGATTCACAACACGGACGCCGAAGGGCGCTTGGTTTTGGCAGATGCGCTAGACGTGGCAGTCACACAAAAAGGCAAAGACGAGCCTCTGGCGGTTATTGACATTGCGACACTTACAGGTGCCATTAAAGTTGGTCTCGGCGGAGAAATCGCGGGCCTCTTTTCAAATCACGATGGTTTAGCTGAAGAAATTGAAGATGCGGGCCAATCGCGTGGTGATTTGTCGTGGCGCATGCCGCTCTACACTCCGTATAAAAACTCGCTCCGCTCAACATTTGCCGACTACGCCAACTCGGCCGACGGTTTTGGTGGTGCGATCACTGCCGCACTCTTTCTTGAGTTTTTTGTTAAAGGAAAGCCTTGGGCGCATCTTGATGTGTATGCTTGGAAAGACGGCGCAAGCGGTGCGTGGAGTGAGGCGGGTGGAAACGGTCAGCCGGTCTTCGCATTGACCGAACTGCTTTCACGGTTTGCAAATGGCCACGTTCCGGCCGATCTTTTGAATACCGGCGTGACGGCAGAGGGGAAAGCGAATGGAAAGCCTTCTACGCAAGACGTGGATCGTCGCCCGAAACGTCGCCCAGAACGCCTGTTAAAAAGACGCTCGCAATGACGCTGGAATCGAAGTTCGCGATGATGCCGGAAACCGCGCTCGAACGACGATCGAACGAGGTTCGCATCGACAATCTAAATCGGCGATCCAAATCGACAATCGAAATTGAAAGCCATTACAAGCGCAAAACTTTTGAGAGAAGGTGAGATGTGAATCCAGACGATTTAAAGCAAGCTGCAACCCTTCGCGAGTCGGCCCTCAGCGCTAAAACAAATGAATTAAATTTACCTGAAGATATCGGTCGCGCGTTTCCGATCATCAAGGAGCTTCGGCTTCAGTTGACTCTCGAAGATTTCAAGACGTTTGCGATGCTCGCGAAAGCGGCTGACGGCTACCGTTTCGTTGCCCGAGAAGTGCGTGGTAAAGTCATTGCCGTGATGGGCTACCGAATTCTGCATGACTTGGTTCATGGAAGTCACATGTACATCGATGACTTGGTGACGACCAAAGATCATCGTTCGGAAGGTCACGGTGCCGAGCTTTTAAAGTATGCCGAGAGCGAGGCCCGACGTCTTGGGCTTAGCGGATTGCGCCTTTGCGCGGGTTCGGAAAATGAGGCCGCTAAAAGTTTCTACGAGCGGGAAGGCTGGCAAGCTCGCTCGGTCGCGTTCAAAAAACGCGTTTCGGGACACTGAATGACGACCCGCCCTCCGGCACGCACGCCTTCGAAACCTGGTGGTGGAGCAAGCCACTCTCGGCCGACCCCTGCGTCAGGTGCAAAGTCGCGAGAGATTTCTGTTCCCCGCGAAGAACTTGAATTCACTTATGCTCGAAGTTCTGGAGCGGGCGGGCAGAACGTCAATAAGGTGAATAGCAAGGCAATCTTGCGTTGGAATCCTCAGTCGTCGGTTTCAATGTCGGGCGCGATGCGCGAGCGTTTTTTCGAAAAATTTGGATCGAAGCTCACCAATGATGGTGAGGTGATTTTGATGAGCGATGTTCATCGCGATCAAGGGCGCAACGCAGCCGAGTGCTTGCAGCGACTCAAAGACATGATCAAGTCGATTGCAGTCCCGCCCAAAAAGCGCGTCGCAACCAAGCCGACCTACGGGTCCAAAGTTCGTAGGCTCAGTAGTAAAAAAGCGAATAGTGCTAAGAAGCAGGGCCGGCGAGATCGCGGCGACGACTGAATTTAGAGCTGAAATCAGGCTCCAACGCTTCTCGGTATGTGCACCGATTCCGACGGCAGTTGCTCAAGATCATATTCCGGCGCTTGAGCCATCTTCAAATTGTAGTCTTTGAGAAGACGCGCGTGTGGTTGCAAATCCTTGTGCCATTTTCGCAAACTCACCTCGCCGTCGCAGACCTCAACGAACGGTGTGTCCACGAGCCAACTTCCAGAATTGAAATACTGCTTTCCGGGGCTCAGTTCGTAGCAACCGGGATGGTGTGTGTGGCCAAACACGATATCATCGAATCCTCGATTGGAAAGTTCTCGAGCCGCATCGCGAAAGTTGGAGTGTTCTCCAATAATTCCTGCACCTGTTGAACTCCACACGAAATGCGACTTAAATTTCTCGAACGCAATCCATGCCTTGTAAAAGCTCGGATGAACCTTGAGCGCGAATCCTGCAGCCCATGTCAAAAATTCGTAGAGATTTGGGTGACGGACAAAAAATGGATCGTAGAGGTGACCGTGCTCGATGCGAACGCGTTTTGCGCCTGACCAAACATTTAAAAATGGGGCCATCTTGAAGCCGCCCCAATCGTTTAGAAAGTGCTCGAGCGCAATGTCATGGTTGCCAATCACATAATAAATCTTTCCGCCTTTTTGCGTAAAGGTTTTCATCGCCTGGAAGACCTCAGGCACATCGCGCGCAATTTTAGTGAACGACGCTTGCGCAATTTCGAAACCGTCACCGTTGATCACGACGTCGTAACCGTAGGTTGAAGCCCAACGAAAAAAATGGACGACGGGCTTCTTGGCTTTCGAAAATGGATTTCCCAAATGAAGATCCGAGATAACGGCCAGCGCGCGTCCACGAATTTCGGTGATCATGACTTCTCGCCATTTGCTTTTATGGGATCGACAACAGAAAGATTTGGCAAAGCGTATTCGCTCCCTTGAATGAGTTGGCAGAGATCAGCTTGAAGGCTCGCACCCGCATCGCCTGGATGGACTCCACCGAGCTCTCGAATCAGATGCTCGTTCGTCACGCGAATGCGACGCGAGAGTGTTTGCAACATCTCAAATGCAAACGTTGGGTCGCGACGAATTTTTAAAAGAAACCCGCCCGGATGAATGGCGAGCAAGCGAACTTTACCACGCGCAATTGCCGAGGCCGATCGAGGTTGCGATTCGAGCAAAGACATCTCGCCCAAAAAATCACCCTTATGGAGATGTGCGAGTTTGATCTCACCTTTGGGCGAATTCTTGGTGATGATCACTTCGCCTTCGAGCACCACGTACATCTCGCGGCTCTCGTCAGTTTCACGAAAAATCGACTCTCCATCGGTGAATTCGATGTGAGACTCCTGATTGAATTTCTTGTTGTCTTCGACGATTTGCGTGAGGCTGAGCATGCTATCAGAATAGTGGAGACGCGGCCCACCTTCCACGAGACCCCGACCTCGTATCACAAAAATGACGAAAGCTTTGACGCGACCAGAAGCGCGACCAGAAGCGCGACCAGAAGCGCGCCTTAAGCCGCGGGCGCATTGAAGCGAGGCATCGCCTTATTTTTTAAAATCTCTTTCTTTGAATGACATAAAAGTTGTTTAATTTGTCACTGAACTAAAAAAAGCGTCACGGCTTTCACCGTGACGCTTTTAAAGATCAGTTTCACCTGACTGAAGGTTTCTAAGCTGCTGCCAGTCTAGCGACCGGGCATTCGGCTCTGAAATACCCTTATTGACCGAGCATTTCGCTCAACCGTTCCGCGAAACGGCCGCGCTTTGATGGTGGACGTTCGCCTTGGGGACGGGTGTCGCGGTCATCAACAAAACGTTTTGGTGCGCGCTCAGGAGCACCCGGTTTGGAACCGAAGCCACGGCGTTCGCTTGCGAAACCGCCGCCATCTGGACGGTTTGCGCGTGGAGCTGAACTGTCACGTCCGCCACCAAATGCTGGACGGTCTCCGCCGCCGAACGAAGGGCGTGGTGCTCCGCCATCGCGATTGCCGGCAAATGGACGCCGCTCGCCACCGCCGCCGCCGAATGGACGGCGTTCACCACCACCACCGAACGGGCGACGCTCTCCGCCGCCGAATGAAGGACGAGGTGCCCCGCCATCACGGTTGCCCGCGAACGGACGACGCTCTCCGCCGCCGAACGACGGGCGGTCACCCCCACCGAACGAAGGTCGGCCGCCACCTTCGCGATTGCCCGCGAATGGACGACGCTCGCCGCCGCCGAATGCTGGACGGTCACCGCCGCCTCCAAAAGATGGACGTGATCCGCCATCGCGGTCACCGAAAGGACGACGTGCTGGACGATCATTCGAATCGTTGCTACGTGGTGCGGACGAAGGGCCCGACGACGCACGGGACGACGCACGGGACGACGCACTGGACGACGCTCGTGGAGCGCGTGTTCCGCTGCTGTCGGATTGACGAGCCTTAGAAGACTCGCGAACCACGGAATCTTCGTGTCGATTGCCTTCGCGAGCCATTTTTTCGCGGTGTTCTTCCGAGAACTTTTGCGCGCGTCGAGCCGCACGATTTAAGCTGATCTCTTCGTTGTGCTCAGCTTTTGCTGACGCGATGATATCTGCGCCGAAGCTTGCTGGTTTTTCTGATTTTGGCGCGCGCTCTCCGCGTGGCTCAGCACGGACTTCAGAACGCGGCTCCGAGCGAATCTCTGAACGCATTTCTGTTTGACGTGGTTCAACACGCGCATCCGGGCGCTCAGCACGTTCAATTCGAACCACTGGTGCCGAAGACGGCATCGAAGATTGAGCTTTGACAGGTTTCGAAGAAGCACCGAAAGGCATTGAGCCAATGCTTGCTCGCTCTGGACGTGGTTCCGAGCGAGGACCTGCAGCCGAGCTAGAACCAGTTGGTCCCGAAGACGGAGCCGTGATTGGTCCGCCGTAACCGCGCTGCCTGTCGTCGCGGCCAGTGCCTACGCCAAAGCCGCGATCGCCGCCAGCCGAGCGCCGGTCATCACGCCCACCGAACGGATTTCCACCCGATCGTCCGCCGCCACCACTTCCACTACCGAAGCGTCCGCCGCCCGAACGTTGTTCAAAGCCACGACCACCGCCGCCACCCGAACGACCGAAGCGGCCTCCGCCAGATGATGCGCCCATGCGTCCGCCACCTGGGCTTGAACGGCGACGATCAAATCCTTCTGGATATTTGTTGTACATCATCTTGTAAATACGTGCCCAAAGGAATGTTTCTTCAGGAGTGACAAACGCCCAAGCCGTACCTTCAGCGCCGGCGCGAGCCGTACGACCGATGCGGTGGATGTAATCTTCTGGGCAAAGTGGAAGATCAAAGTTCACCACATACTTGATGTGTGGAATGTCGATACCACGAGCCGCAATATCAGTTGCCACGAGGATACGTGCGTAGCCTTCGCGGAAGTCACGAATGGCATCGCCACGTTGACGCTGACTGCGATCGCCGTGAATACGTGCCACGTGGTGACCAGCACCAACCAAGAGCTTCAAAACTTGCTCAACGCGAGTTTTAGTACGAGTGAAGATGATGAGTGATCCTTCAACATTGTTGATCTCGCGAAGAAGGCGCTCGCCTTTTTCTTTGTTCTGAACTTCCATCACTTCTTGTTTAATGCGATCAACCGGAGTCGACTGTTCACCACAAGCCACGCGCTCTGGATTTCTCATGTAGCGAGCAGCCATTGACTTGATTTCGTTCGGCAAAGTTGCCGAGAAGAGAAGTGTTTGACGATCTTCAGGCATTTGCGTGATCAATTGCTCGAGCTGTGGAGCAAATCCCATATCCAACATGCGATCGGCTTCATCAAGAACGAGCGATCCGAAGGTTCCAAGCTTCAAATTGCCGAGACCCATTTGGTCAATCATACGACCTGGAGTTCCGACAACAAATGCGGGTTTGCTCTTCAAGCCGCGTGTTTGATATTGGTAGCTCGAACCACCGATGATCAAAACAGTTTTGAGTTGTGGAGTATTCACGGTGAGCTGTTGAATCACTTTTGCGATCTGTTCAGCCAACTCGCGAGTCGGAGCGAGGATCAAAACAGGCGAACGTTTTCCGTTGAGCATAGCGCTCAAAAGGG
>JAYVND010000095.1:0-7067 GCA_043758635.1 Bdellovibrionales bacterium | reverse complement strand
GAAATTCACCGATCTTTGAGGGTGGAAGCTTTGTTTATTTTGCGGGGATCGACGAAACGGTTTATCGACCTTCGACAAAATTGCAGAATCTTAATCATCTTGGCTTTCATTTCGGGGGCGGGATCATGTTGAAGATCGTCAGCAGTCTTTCGCTCCGCGCTGATGCCCGCTTTATCAATGCCCCCGGTTCTATTCTTGCAGTTGAAGTGGGATTAGTTTACCGCGCGTTTTAATTTTCCACTGAGCGAATTTGCGAGGAACCATGCCATGATAAAGAAGAATAGTTTTATAAAAAACGTGTCTGTTCGTATGGCTGGGATAGGTCTGTTGCTACTGTCTTCGCTCGGATCTTCGAATATGACTCGCGAAAAAAACGCGCCCGGTTCGGTCAAACGACGTCCTGCATCGAATCAAGCTCTTACTCAGGGATCAGTTTGGAAGATGTCAACGGATACGAGTGTTTTGAAAAAAACGTTTCAGCCACTTAAAGGCGAGAGTGTAACAAAAGCAGTCTACACTTGCGAAGGTGTGGTCGGTGCAGCTGCGAGCGACGGGCCGGGCGTCGTCATGCCACGGGTGGTTTATCTAGGTCCCAATGACGCGTCAATTTGGATTTGCGCAACCGAGCATGGAACGCAATTGACGCCCCCATCTAAGCTCCATTCGACGCTCCATCCGACGCTTCATCCGACGCTTCATCCGACGCTCCATCCGACGCTCCATCCGACGCTCCAGACGATACCAAGTGTCGTCCATGTGCTCGGCAACGTGACTGTCTTTTTTAAAGTCGGCGACCGCGCGCCGCAAAAGTTAATCTCGCAGTCTGGAGAATTGGCTCATCCCGTTGACGTCGAATTGACGCCAACCGAGGTGGAGGTGGTTGATAATTTTGTCATTCGTCGTGGTGCTAAAATTTCGTCGTGGCGACCTCTCACGCGAGTCAACGTTAGCTGTGAGGGCAGCACTTGTACGGTAGCAAAGCCCAAATGTGTTTTGGCACTTCAGAAGAAAGATGACCGGCAAATCGTCGCTCGATTCGACAAGGCTGTTCAAAAATACAAGTCTGCGTCCAAAAAGATTGTCATGGAACTGTCAGAACCCTTCCAATTGCTTGATGAGGTTTTACTTGCGGCAGCTTCCGGTGATAAAAAAGCGGCAGAGCGATTGCAAAACTTTCCGATTCAACCGGAAGGCGTTGCGGTCGAGCTTGTCGGAAGTTACGTTGATCAGTTGGATCACCTGAGATCTCTCGGCTGTTTTGAAAGTCAAGCGGGGCATCCCTAGCACTAGGATTGCGCTCTGCTTGCTCTTCTGAGCTGCCTGTGGCATTGCTCGGTGCTTGCAGTTGCTGAGGCAAATTCCACAGGTAGATGCCACAGATAAATGCCACAGATAAATGCCACAGATAAATGCAGACGCAAATGGAGAGGACTCCGCGCATGACTAAACTAACTGCAGTTATCTTCTTAGTGTTGATGACGATTGTCCCATTCAAGAATATTCGTGCATCCATTTTGACTGGCGATCAGTACCCTTTCCCGTATCACAACTCACTTCTCGCAACGATTCTCTCTGCGATCAATCGTGCCACTATGCCTTTCACGAACATTCGAATGTTGGTCCACCCCGAGCGAGCAAATATTCCTGGGCTCCCAAAAGATCCATCTGTCCAGATGGGATTCTTTGAACAAAAAGGCAAATCGGCGCCGTTGGTTTTTGTTTTTGCTGGAACGGGTGGTGATGGTCTTTCGGGCACCGCGATGTTTTTGGGGAGTGAACTCAGTCGGCTCGGTTACCATGTGGTAACACTTCCCGACACCTTGAGTGCGGCGTACGTGTTAGGATTGAGTCGCTCGACTCTCCCTGGATATTTGCCCAACGATGCACTCGAGTATTACCAGTTTCTAGTGCAACTCACGGCTAGTTTGCGCGCGACCTACCATTTACAAATCTCTGGCTTTTCGGTCGTTGGACTCTCTTATGGAGCCACGCTGGCCGGATTTTTGAATCATGTTGATCATCAACAGCGCCTGTTTAATTTCGAAAGAACGGTGATGTTCAACCCCGCAATGGATGTGGGTTATGCGATGAATATTCTCGATTGGTACAACTCGCGAGGTGATTCGATTTATCCGCAAGACAAGATGAGTGTCTTGGCCAAAGTTCGGGAGCTCATCGCTGCACTTCGCGGGAACTTGCCTGAGTCAAGCGGCGAAGCGCAGCTCTCAGAGCAAGAAGTCATTCGCCTGGCGATCGACAATACTCAGTTGCAGTGGGTGATTGGCAATTCGTTTCGGGGCTATCTTCAGTCAATTATTTTTGCCGGCCAGCAAGTCAGTGATCAAGGGTACCTTCGCTCCACACGAACTGACGACCGTAAAAAAGAAGCTCGCAAGTTCAGTTATGCGGACTACATTCAAACCTTCGTTGCAAAGTCGATGGGCGTAAAAAATGAGCCGGCTGAGATCAAGCGGTTGGTGCGACGAACCAGCCTTTATTCTGTCATTGACGAATTGAGCCGCGATCCAGGAGCTTATGCGATCGAAAACTCCGACGACTTTCTACTCCAGAATGGCGACATTGAGCTCCTCAAAAAGAAGTTTGGTTCACGCCTGAACCTCTACCCATGGGGAGGCCATATCGGCAACTTCCGCAATCCGCGCAACATCGCTGATTTTGACCAAATCATGGGCCGCGCACACCGCTAAATAATTGAATCTCTGGCTGGGCGACTTGAGTCCAGATTCGGGTAATCAGTGTTATAATGGATCCCGCGAGATTCTTTACGCATCAACGCGCATTTCACCGTGAGCGCGGCAACTTGAGCAATATTGCGAAGCTCGATGATATCGGGGTGGAGAGTGCCTTGATAGTACTCGTCAACTTCCTTCATAATATTCGCTAGGCGTGCTTCGGCGCGCTCGAGGCGGCGATCGGTTCGCACAATTCCAACGTACGTCCACATCAACCGGCGAATCTCTTCCCAAATGTAGGAAATAAGAATCATCTCATCGTCGGACTGAGTTTTCGCAATGCCCTCGTCGCTCTCGTGATGCATATCGGGCATTGGAAATTGTTCGAAGTTCTCGACCGAGAACCGCGCGGCATTGTGCGAGAAAACCAAGCACTCCAAAAGCGAGTTTGAGGCCAAGCGATTGGCGCCGTGAAGGCCGGTACATGCGCTTTCGCCTGCCACCAGCAAGCCTTTGATGTCACTTTGCCCGTTGAGATCGGTGATCACGCCGCCACAAAGATAGTGCGCAGCCGGAACCACGGGAATCGGCTGCTTCGTGATATCAATTCCGTACTGTAAACAAGTTTTATAGATAACCGGAAAATGTTCTTTCAGAAACGCTTCTGATTTGTGCGTGCAATCCAGGAACACGCTCGGTGCACCGCTCCTGCGCATTTCGGCATCTATGGCGCGTGCCACTATGTCACGAGGGGCAAGCGAACCACGTGGGTGAAGCGGCTTCATAAAGGCGACGCCTTGGGCGTTCACAAGTTCGCCGCCCTCGCCACGCATAGCTTCGGTGATCAAGAAATTGCGCGCATTGGGATGGTAGAGGCAAGTCGGATGAAACTGCATAAATTCAAGATTGGCAATGCGGGCACCTGCTCGATGGGCCATGGCGATCCCGTCGCCAGTCGCGCCACTCCAATTGGATGTAAACAAATAAGTTTTGCCGGCACCGCCGGTTGCAAGCATCACGAAGCGCGCAAAAAAACTAAATGGCATTTTATTTTTGGAATCATAGACTTTGGCGCCGATGCAACGAGCCTGTGAAACCTGGAATAGGGCAAAGTCGCGATCGAGAATCAAATCAATTGCAAAATGCTCTTCGCGGATCTCGATGTTTGGATGGCTTAAAACTTTAGCAAAGAGCTGCTGGTGGATCTCTTGGCCGGTGTGATCCTGAACGTGCAGAACGCGGCGATGACTGTGCCCACCTTCACGAGAGAGGTCGAGGTCGCCTTGAGAGCCTTCGAGGTCAAAGCCAACACCCCAGTTGAACAAATCCTCAATACGGTCCGGCGCGGTTTGGACGACCTCGCGAACTGCATCTTCGTGACACAGCCCTGCTCCGGCAACGAGTGTGTCTTCGACATGGCTCTCGAAGCTATCGGAAGGCGACATAACCGCGGCGATCCCGCCCTGAGCCATCGAAGTGTTGGAACCCAAAACTTTTGATTTTGAGAGAACGACGACATGACCGTGTTCGGCAACTTTGAGAGCGTAGGAAAGACCCGCGAGACCCGAACCGATGACTAAGAAATCTGTACGCTGATTCATGAGAAGCTTTTTAGGCACGCCCACCTTCGAAAGCCAGAACTTTCGTCGAGTCAGTCTGTAGAAAGCGGACGAAATCTAGTGAAACGAGGTCTAGCAGACCTTGGTTTGAGGCCAACGCGGCATCTAGGCTTGCGTCCTGCGGCATCCTATAAGTAGACTTTTTATAAGGGGCACGATTCTCGCGGGTCGGGAGTCGGCTCACTGATCAAGGGCCAATGTTTTGGCCCTAGACTTTCGTCCGCAAAGGGGCAGTTAAAGGGGCAGTTTCGATGCAGATTCAATGGAAAGTCGTTCTCTTAGTTTTCATCGCAATCGTCGGCACCACTTCTGCCAGCGTTTGGAAAACAAGAACTTTGGTCAATGATGACAAAATTAATTCTTTGACCGATTCAAATATCAAACAAATTGCGCCTCTTCGCAAATTGGTTGAGACCAAGTTCGACGATGAAAGAGACACGCTGGTGAGCTTTGCATCACAAGCGGTTACTGCCCGCACACCAGAAGCGCGTTCAAAAAATAATTCATTTGGGGATTTCGACGTCGTGAGCCTCGTTCAACCAAACGAATCAGGTTCGTGGACACCGGCATGGATCGAGCGCAATCCGATGGTTGCCGCCGGTGGGGGAGAGGGGCGATTTCCGAATCAGTATGAGCTAACGCTTCTTAAAAGTTTAAGCTACTCGAAAGTGAAAAACGGCGAAGTGGTTTGGACGCGATTGAGTGATCGTCAAGGACTTCCAATCTACGCGATGATGATGTCGGTCGAAGTTCAGGCACCGACCAAAAGTGGAACATCAGCTTCGACGGCAAACTCAAGCGCGAATTTTGGCGCCAACTCCGCATCGAAAAATGACTCTGCTCTTCCCGAAACCACCGAGTATGGAAAAGCTACGGCTTCAAGTGCGGCGGCCAGCAGTGGAAATGGTTCTGGCATGGGAACCGGGCTGGGTTTTGGTAATGGTTCTGGAAGTCAGGCGGTCGTGGTTGGCTTTGCAAGCGGAAACCCACTGGCGACCGTGACCGAAGATTACATTGGGTCAACAAGTTCGATTTATCTCGTGGACGAGCGAGGTTATGTGGCTTCGCACAACAACCGCGGGTATCTTGGCGCACTTTTCAGTGAAGATCCGGTGGCGAAAGAAATTATCAAGGCTCAGAAGAGTGAAGGCACCGGCCGCTTCGAAGATATTGAGAGTCAGCACGTGCTTTCGCATTACGAGAGAATCGATGGCACAAACTTATATGCCGTGATCAGCACTCCGGTTGCGGCAGCGACAAGCTTTGTTGAAGTCCTCACACGCATGAGTTTAATCACGGCGGCTCTTGCGGGCCTTGCGTCACTGCTCTTTGCTTGGTTTGTTGGTCAAAATATTTCAGAGTCGATAGAGCGCCTTTCGATTGCCGTTCAGAACGTGGTTCGCGGCGGATCGCCATCGAGCTTCCAGGTGATTTACTCCAAGGGAGAGCTCGGAAGGCTTTCGGCTCAATTCGCAGAAGCCCTTCGCGCTGTCGAGCAGCACACGAGTCAGTCTGACGCTTCCTCTTCGCGTTTGGTGACGTCACCGAGTGCAGCCTCAGCCAGTGCGACGGGTGAAGCTATGTTGATTGAAAAGCCGCGCGAAAAAGCATTGTTTGGAAATCTCGACCCGCATGCGGCACCCCCGATGTTGGCTCGCAGTTTTGGGGAGACGCTCGAAAGTCGATCCGGTGCCGGAGTCATGTCAGGAGCTGTTTCACATTCTGCATCTCATTCGGCAAGTGGTGTCATCCACGCAGCCGTTGATCGCCGCGCGGCCTACGAGGCATTTAGCGAAGGTCTCAATGATTTGATTAAGCAGCCGCTGATGTCGATCTTAGGTCATGTGCAGTTGACCCGTGCAAAAACTGATGATCCTGAAGTTCGCGCGCATGTTGAGAGCATTGAGCGCGAGGCAAGACGTGTGCGCGATACGATGGATCGATTGAGAGACTTTGAGGCCGCACCGGTCGCACTGGATGATTCGCAGTCCATGCATCTCGATCATGTTGTCTCGAGCGCGTTGGAAGCCGCCGCGCCGAAACTCGAAAATGACGATATTGAAATTGAGCGTAACGTGATCTCGGTTCCAGAAATTCGTGGCGACTCGATCCAGATGCAGGCGGCACTTGCCAATGTGATCGAGAATGCACGTGAAGCCCTTAAAGATCAGCCAGTTAAAAAAATTCGCCTAAGTCTTTTGGATCAAGGTGGAAAACTAGTGATCGAAATCAAAGACACAGGGATCGGAATGGCGCGCGACATTCAACAAAAAGCGTTTGATCCATTTTTTAAAAATTTCGACAGTCCTGCGCGACTCGGCTTAGGTCTGGCATTTGTTGCCTCCGCCGTAAAGCGCATCGCGGCGAAAGTTGAAATTGAGTCGAGTCCCGGTGAGGGAACTTTGGTTCGCTTTATCTATCCGGTGACGCCGACCGAGCGCGCCTCATTCGAAGCGGCCAAATCGATTGCGGCACGGGCCGAGAGCTTCAATTCTAAACTCGACGATATGTGGACCGCTACGGGAGTCATGGTTGATGAGGATTCTTCTCTGACCGAAAGCACTCTCGGTGGTCGTGCTGCAGTTCAGTTGAACGATGAGACAATTGTATTTCCGCCTGCGCCTGCGCAAAAAGCTGGCGACATCCTCGCTCAGTCCGGTGCCAAATCCAATCCCAAAGCCGATTTCCGAGAAGACGCAGCCGGCGCATCCGCCAGCTCGGTCCAGCCCAAAGTGCCAAAGCAACCCCCAGCGGG